>JBCDJM010000426.1:0-4888 GCA_038747755.1 Cyanobacteria bacterium P01_H01_bin.35 | reverse complement strand
CATCGCCACCTTCGCCAATGATACCGTCGGCTCCACCACCAGTTAGAGTTACTGTTACTCCTTCTACTCCTGCTTCTCCCTCGTCTTGGATTCCATCTTTGTCATCATCAAAGAATACTTTGTCTCCTAGGGATGCTGTTTCTGGTTCAGGAAATTGAGATAACTCAACAGCAGTAACAATAATTTGACCATCTGGCACTCCATCACCATCATTATCTGGTACAAGGATAATCGCCACTTTGTCACCTGGTTCGTGAGGCTCAAAACCTTCCCCATTTGCTTCAGCTAAAGCTTTGATTGCATCCACATTTGCTTGGTCAAACCCATTTGAAAATGCCTCTAGTCCAAGTAAGTCCTGGCTACTAGGATCGCCATCATCCATTAGCTGCCAAAGAGCAAGCTGAATCTCACCAGTTGTGAAACCTTCTAAATCATTACCTGCACCTGTGTTGTTGAGAATCCAGTTTACAAGGTCTAGATTCTCAGGATTCTCAATGATTCCTCCTAACCCATCGCTGAGGACGGCAGGATCGTAGCTTGAGTAAACACTGGCGGAGAAAGCTTCACTATTACCCTCATCATAAGTAGTGTTTAGAGGGAGACCCAGTGCCTCACTTAGAGTAGGAGCTTCAATGTCTTCTTCACCGTAAACTCCATCATTGTCAAGATCAAAGGCACTGAAAGCTAAAGGTAGATCGGTGTCAATACAAAAGGCATCAAAAGATCCGTCTAATATACCATTTGCATCTGTAATCTCCAGGTCAAAGTAACTAGGATCGCCAACTCCAGGTCCCCCTGCGGAAAGATTGGGTTGTACAGAACCAGTAACTGTAACCTGAGTTGGTAGAAGATTGCTGATTTGGCTTAAATTAGTCATTTTTTTTGATGTAGAACTGTTGATTTTTATATTTTTGTCATCAATGCTCAGATGTTCTGCCTCAAGTAGACATACTGAAAATATTTCTCCTGAAAAAATGTAGATACATTTTATGCAATCTATCTACAGAGGTGACAGGGGAATAAATAGTATATGTCTAATTAGGAGTTATTAATATCTGTAGTAATCAGGAATTATTACTAAAACAGTTATGACAAGATTCTTTGATTTATCAGAAAATGTAGGATAAATTTATGATAAATTGTTCCTGATTGCTATATATTTCTGTGAATATTCAGTATAAGGAGAGGTATTGCCTTGATAGATATTGCTATCATATAAATACTTTAAAACGCCGGATTTAGTAAGCTCGGAAAAAATCTCTCCCCCAAACAAGAATTAGTTTCTCAGGGGAGATTTTTTCCTATCTTATAATAATAAACCCTATGCTTTAACCAACGCTTACTTTTGCTCTTCGTTAGACTGTGCGCCTTTTTTCTTGGCAGTCAATAGACCGATACCACCAACAGCGAGAGTACCTAAAATAGTTGAAGGCTCTGGTACTCTAGCAGGAGGTTCAGCACTACCTATAAGATCGGTTAGATCTGAAGTAGCAGCAGCAGGTAGAGAAGCGGAAGCAACGATAGCAATAGTAGCAGCAGCAGTGGATAAAGTGTTTTTTAACATGATTTAGTAGAACTCCATAAGATTTGTTTGATGTCATCATCTTATTCTTTTGTTCCGGAAGATTTCAAGAGGAAAAACAGATTTTCCTCACATCTTCATCAAATCTTCATCAAATTTCTATTCTCTCTTCATAGAATCTTCATAAAAGTCTCTGTGAGACCTCTTAAGTATAATTATGTAGGTAGACTCTCCGTAGTGGATATCTCCAGAAAATAAACTGGACAATTACTATAGCCTAGTCATTGCGACGGTAAAAGCGTGAAAGGTTTGCGGAGCATTCCGGAACGGATAGCAATCTCCTAAACCCCTAAGAAGCTGTTTGTAAACTCATAAAAACCTCTCTCCTCGCAAAAGAAAAACTTCTTAAACCCCCTTCCCTACAAGGGAAGGGGGGCAGGGGGGTTAGGTTTTTAGGATTCATCGGTTCTATGCAATACTTCTCAAACAGTTTCTAAGATTGTTTGCTTTCCTCACAATGAGGACTTTTTAGCCGGATTATATAATTGAAGAATTAAGAAGAAAGATTCATAACGCTGGCTGAAAATAAAAAAATTAGGTGGCTGGACGAAAAAATTCACAACTATAGAAAGGACTTCTTATTTAATACAGCACACCATTTGTCCAACTAACGCAGAATGATATTTGCGGAGAATTTGAATTTCAAAGCATTCGGGAGGTCTGCTTTATTCTATTAAACCTTTTATATAAAAATCCGGATAATTACTACACCTAAGTCATTGCAACAGTAACAGCGTGGAAGGTTTGTGGAGCATTCCGGAACGGATAGCAATCTCTCTGGGTTTCCTGAGATTGCTTTCTATTGTCGATAGGGACGACTGTTTAATCGGATTCTATATTAGGTATATAATTAACCAAAATAACAACTATAAGCATTAACTAAACAAGTTTCTGGTAGAGATTGTTGTTTTATATAGAAATGAATTAACTGAATATGCCAAAAAGTCTGTTGTACTTGAGATTAATTTTTATTAATCTCAAGTGCTTCTCTATTTAATCGCGCAAAACAGAGAAGCACCGACTAATTAATAATTAATAATTAATAATTCACAGAGAGTTTTCATTATCAATTATCAATTATCCATTATTTATGCTTCATCTAAAGCAACAATACCAGGTAACTCTTTACCTTCCAATAATTCCAAACTAGCACCACCACCAGTAGAAATGTGACTCATTTTTTCACCAAGCTCTAACTGCTCCACCGCAGCAACAGAGTCACCACCACCAATAATAGTGATAGCATCCTGCTTATCAGCAAGAGTCCGGGCGATCGCTTCAGTTCCCTTAGCAAACTTCTCCATCTCAAACACGCCCATCGGACCATTCCAAATAACAGTTTTGCAGTCTGCTAAAGCATCTTGGAAAACCTTTGCAGAGTCAGGCCCGATATCCAAACCCATCCAACCATCCGGAATAGCTTCAACACTAACAGTTTGAGTATTCGCCTCAGCGTCAAACTTATCAGCTACAACCACGTCAGTAGGTAACAACATTGCTACACCTTTCTCTTTTGCCTTAGCTTCCAGAGACTTAGCCAATTCTAACTTATCGTCTTCAACTAAAGATTTACCGACACTTAAACCACGAGCTTTGTAGAAAGTGAAAATCATACCGCCACCTAACAGCAACTTATCGCACTTATCCAACAAAGCATCAATCACACCAATCTTACTAGAAACCTTAGAACCACCAATAATTGCAGCCAAAGGTTTTTGAGGATCATCAATTGCACCTTGGAGGAATTTCAATTCCTTTTCAATTAAATAACCACCCACAGAAGGACTCAAATATTTAGTCACACCCTCAGTGGAAGCATGGGCACGGTGAGCAGTTCCAAAAGCATCATTCACATATACATCTGCCACAGAAGCAAGTTGCTTGGCAAACTCTGGATCATTTCCTTCCTCTCCAGGGTAGAAGCGAACATTCTCCAGCAAAACTACATCACCATCTTGCATCCCTGCCACTGTAGAAGTTACTGCTTCACCAACGCAGTCGTCACACTTCTTAACTTCCTTACCCAATACTTCAGAGAGTCTTTCTCCCACAAGAGTCAGACGCATATCATCATTTACTTTTCCCTTCGGACGTCCAAAATGGCTAGTCAAGATAACTTTTGCACCTTTGCCAATTAAATCTTGAATTGTAGGAAGAGCCGCCCGAATCCGAGTATCATCTGTAATACTACCATTATCCACAGGCACATTAAAGTCCGCCCGCATGAGTACCTTTTTGCCAGATAAGTCAGATGCCGATAAATTTGCTACAGTTTTTTTTGTCACAGGATTAATCTCCTATATATTTGTCTTAATCTATATCTATAACTATGGTCAGATTATTGGCCCATAAACAGATAGAATTAAGTTACAACAATTCGTTCACGGTAAACATTTTATCGGAGTCCGTGCCCCAAATATATTTCTATGTTTAAAACAGTTCTATTTCCTGTAGATCGTAGCCAAGAAGCTCGTGAAGCTGCGGATAAAGTAATTAACATTGTCAAAACATATCAGTCTCGCCTGGTATTAGTATCAGTTGTGGAAGTAGTTTCGGAGGGCCAGGAGCCATTTCACCCAGAAATGACTTCCTCGGAAACAGTTACTCAACTGTTACAAGAGGCCAAATCTATGTTTACCCAACAGGGTATTGAAGCTGAAATTGTCCAAAGAGAAGGCCATCCTGCTTTTACTATCTGTGATGTGGCTGATGATGTTGAAGCTGATTTAATTGTGATTGGCTCCCGAGGAGGTTTGACTGAGGAAGGAGTTACTGATAGTGTTAGTAACCGGATTATTAATCTGTCTCCTTGTCCTATTTTAGTAGTTCCTTAGATTGGGTTCATTAATGGATAATGGATAATTGATAATTGATAATTGCCTCTGGTTAAAACCGTTCTTGATTGAAGATAAGGAAATATGCTAGTGCAAGATGGCAGAAATAACTAACCAGTTACAAAATTCTAAAAGCCTTACTAACCAATAATGCATGAATTTTGAATTTTGACTTCCGCGTAGCGGCACTAGCACTTTTTTTCCCCTTAAAAGGGGAGGGCTGTTTCATTCTTGCTTAAGGCTCCAGGGGAGCAGGGGAGAATTTTCCATCCTTTACCCATGATTTTCCCCTTTCTTTATCCCTCAATAGTTTTGGTGTGGCAATTGATTTTTCAGGAATTCCGTTGATTTTACCGATATTCTTTGGGAGCTTTTCCCTCCCTCCACCCCTGAAAATCGCCAGTTTTTCCTAATTTTTCCCCAAATTCCGGATATTTGTGCCCCCAACTCCCCTTAATTGATTATTTATTTG
>JBCDJM010000425.1:0-4895 GCA_038747755.1 Cyanobacteria bacterium P01_H01_bin.35 | reverse complement strand
TATAACCATACAGAGTAGTTGCAATACAATCCGCACCTGTTGCTGCTGCTAGTTGTGCTGCTTCTATAGTATCTACATCTGCCATTACAGTTTTGCCTAACTCTTGATGAATTTGGGTAATTAATGTGGCTAAAGTTTCTCCCCTAGGACGTTCTCTGAGAGTAGCATCAATAGCAATAATATCTGCTCCAGCTTCGGCGATCGCTACTGCATCGGAAAAACGAGGAGTAATATAAACTTCACATCCTGGTATTTGTTGCTTCCACAAACCAATGATGGGCTGAGTAATTCTCTGCCGCACTGCCCGAATATGCGATGGGGTATCTATTCTAACTCCGACTGCACCTTGATTTATAGATGCTTGTGCCATTGCAGCAATAACTTCTGGATTATGCAAAGGGGAGTCAGTAGGAGCTTGACAAGAAACTATTAAACCTTTTGGTAATAGTAGATTAAGATTTTTATTAGTCATAATAATGGATAATTAATAATGGATAATTAATAATGGATAATGGATAATTACCTCTGTTTAAAACCGTAAGGGAATCGAATATAAGAAAATAGGTGTTGGTCAATCAAGGTATGAAAATAAAAATTGAACAATCTCAAATATTTGTTATTCAATAGTTTAGCAATTAACAAAAAATACAAATCATACCCTAATTTACCAATGCCAGAAAATATTATTTCTTTTTTCCCCTATGGGGGAAGACTTTTAAGCTGAATTATTTATTATTCTGTAAAATTCAGTGACAAAATCATTTTTCGTATTTTTTTGTGAAAATAAATTCCCTGTTTCCTACTAGATGCAAAAAATCTATATCTTTTTCACGCCTATGTCTATTAGTTACTAAGTAAGTATTTCCGTACCGGAATGCTTTGCAAACTGTTATTAGCTTTCAGCTCTCAGCAATAAAACTTTGCCTTTAAGAATAATGTTTATTTTATCCCCAATCAAAAGCAATAGCTGATGGCTGAATACTTACCTTACTAAGGCTATAATTTTACTCAATAAATATTCGAGATTAATTGGTTTAGTCAAACATTCATCCACACCAGCCGCATAATAATATTCCTGATTTATGTCTATATTAGCATTAGTTAATGCCAAAATTTTAATATTTTTAGTGCTGCTTGTTGTGCATAACTGTTGAATAATATCTAAACCATCAATTCCTGGCAACTGCATATCTAAAATTACAGCAACAGGATGCAACAAAATAATTTGCTCCACAGCAGTAGAGCCTTCTATTATCCATACAACTTTTAATCCTGCTGCTGTCAAAATATCACAAATAATTGTCGCAATTTCTTCTTCTTGTTCAATCAATACTACTGTACCTTGTAAGGATAAAATATTAGATGCACTTTCTCCTTTTTGTTTGAGTTTTTCATTCGCTAATTTGAGTGGTTGTGCTGGCAATTTAACAGTAAAAGTAGAGCCGATATTTACAGTAGATTCTAATTCAATAATTCCGCTATGAAGTTCAACTAATTGCTTAGTTAAAGCTAGACCTAAACCAGTACCACCTTGTTGACGATTATAAGGAGAATCTAGTTGTTGAAATTTCTTAAATAATAATGGTTTTTGCTCTTCAGAAATTCCCAGACCAGTATCTTCTACTTGAAAAATTGCTGTATTTCGATCTCTCATCACTTTAAGTGTAACATTTCCCCCGCGAGGAGTAAATTTAATTGCATTGCTGAGAAGATTAAAGAGAATTTGTTTAACTCTTCTTTGGTCAGCCGTAAATCTATCTAACTCTGGATTTACATTCTGTTCAAAAATTAGTTTTACTTCATTTTTTTCTGCTTTTTCTCTAAAATTTTGCCAAAGTTCATAACTAAGTTTAGATAAAGAAAATTCACTAATTTTTAATACTGTTTTACCTGCTTCTACTTGAGATAAATCTAGAATATCATTGATTAGTTCCAGTAGATGTTCCCCACTATCATGGATTGTTTGTAAATAAGCTCTTTGCTTTTCTACTGGGATAATTTTTGCTCCCCTATTCCCATAAGACCACTGCAAAAGAGTTGAAGAAATGCCAATAACACAGGTAAGAGGAGTTCGTAATTCATGACTCATTGTTGCTAAAAATTCGCTCTTAGCGCAATTAGCTGATTCGGCACTTTGAAGTGCATCATAAAGGTCTTGGGTTCGCTCAACTACCCGTTTTTCTAAAGTTTGTTTTTGCTTTTGCAATTCTGCATATAATTGAGCTTGGTAAATAGCGATCGTTAGATGTTCTGCAATTTCTTTGAGAAATCTCTTTTCATTCTCTTGCCACTCTCGCTCAGAACTTTGATGGGCAATTAATAATCCCCACAATTTTTCATCAACTATAATTGGTACTACTAATTTTGCTTTGATTTGATGTTCTCGCATCAATTCTAGTAGACAAGGAAATTTACAATAAGCTATTTCGACATCAGCTATGGCATGAACATAACTTTTACTATATTGAACTATAGAACTATTAGGAGGAAAAAAGCAGTTTTCTGTCTCGCTAAAACCTAATACAGAAGAAATTTTTTCAGATGCCAAAGCTTCATATTTCACGGAGCCTTTTTCTTGATTTACTACTTTAATATTATTGGTTAATAATAAAGGATGATTGAATTGATAAATCAATAATCTCTCAACTTTTAGGAACTTTCTCACCTGTTCCACAGCAGTTGATAAAATTTCTGGTAATTCTAAAGTTTGGCGAATTTGAGTTGTGACTTGATTTAGGAGTCTCTCTTGTTCTATTTGTTTCTTTAAAGCTGTCTCAATAGGTTTACATACTAATGGATACTCTTGATTATTCAGCACTGAATCTGAGGATGATAGTTGACTGTTTTGTAGGAAATTAATTTTTGTTATTAATTCAGTATTCGGATTGGATATGTCATAAATATTAACTGTTGAATCATTTATTGATAGTAAATTTGATAGGTTAGGATCATCCTTTTTTTGCTTGTTTTTTTGAGATTTTTTTAGCTGTAAAACGAAGTCTATATCTTCCCTATAAGTCAATAGTTTGAGTAATTTTAAAGTAAATTCGCTCTGGAGATTAGCATTATTAACTTTGAGATTATTTATTCTAGATTTAAGTTGAGATATAATTATTGATTGACTTTTGTCTTTTTCTAGTCTATTAATAATTTGGTATAGAAAAACTTGAATTGCTTTTGGGTCAAAAGTTAAACCCACATCAAATTGTAAATTTTCCACATTTCCCCTTTTCAAGGGAAAGCTAAAAGAGTTAGATTCTAAATTATAATTTTGTTGTTGTTGTTCTCTTTTCTGGCTTTGATTGTTTGATAACTCCTTAACTACTTTGCCCCACAAAAGTCCATTAAACTCCTTGGAAATAACTACTGTAAACTTTGCCCCTGGGAACATAAGGCATTGAGTGGTGGCAAATATATCTTCTGTAATAACTATGCTTTCTAGACCTTGAGGTGTCTGTTGTAATAGCTGACTTAATAGCTCAAGTGTCTTCAAAGGCAAAGTTAAGTTTGGTTTTGTAGGTGGAAAATTGGGCATTTCCCTAGTTGTTTTGGATGAAGTGGCCATAATACTATTTCGGAGCAGGACAATAGAGTATTGTTTGTGCAATCATCAAACACCGATTAAATTTTAGATTGTTGCATCTAGTACCAATTCACTTTAAAGATGTCACAAATAATTTCAAACTTTAGATGTGAAATTATTTCCTGAAATTACTTTAACGTCAGAGTTTTGAGCCGAGACAATATTACTTTTAACTTTTGACTTTTAACTTTTGACTTTTGACTTGCGTGAAATGGTATAACCGTAAATTAATCCAAACTAACATATCCTCATAAAATATTTTTCATAGAGCTTATTTCTAGATTAATTTCAATGATTAACCTAACCCAGCTTACATTTAATTCTACTATCGGAAACTTGCCTTCCCACGAATTCCAAGTTAATTGTGCTACTTTAGGACAGATAGTAGCTGAAAAATTTAGACTAAAACCAGAATTACCAGGAGTTATTATTACTCAAAGTACACAAATGTTGGGTATGATTTCCCAAATCAGATTCCTGGAATATATGAAATTACCTGAAAAGAAAAAAGTTTATTATAAATCCCCTGTGCGTGAATTGTTAGATTTTCTCAACACTCCTCCTCTAGTTCTTTCTGAAAATTTTCAAATTAATGCAGCAGCTCTGACGGCACTGAATAGGCCAAAACAGTATATTTATGAACCTATAATTATCGTCTTATCTAATGGCAACTTGAGATTGATAGATTTACATGATTTACTATTAGCACAATCAGAAATTTTACTAAATTTAGATAAACACTTGCAAGAGCAAACAGATAAATCCCAATCAGAAACCTCAGAATTGTATCCAGAAGAAAATGATGATGATGAACCCACTGGTTTTCTCTTAGAGTCAAAACCCCTGATCAAAAAAATTGAAAAGAAACTCAAACAGCACAAAAATCAATCAAACAAGTAAATATAACAAATGGTTTATTTATAGCCTCTAATTTATTTTTTTGTGGCATATTTTTTTCAATTAACTTGGGAATTACCTTAAATTAAGCAATAGCTATAAATTGCAAAAATGTAATCTGTATTTAAAATTTTTCAAAAATCCCAAAATACATTAAAACTCTGAATTTATGATGGTGGTTTCTAATTCTAAGATATTTTATTCACAACCAAAATATGACTATATATAGAAGCCCTAAGCGGATCTATTAGACATCTATAGAAAAGAGGGAGTAGGGAGTAGGGAGTAGGGAGTAGGGAGTAGGGAGTAGGGAGTAGGGAACCCACTCCTTACCTATCTTGGAAGGGGAATAATTGATTACAGCGGTTTTCATATCAATAAACCACAATGATACTAACTCCGTGCCTCCGTACGG
>JBCDJM010000424.1:0-4922 GCA_038747755.1 Cyanobacteria bacterium P01_H01_bin.35 | reverse complement strand
GTTCAAATTACCTTGTAATATTAAACCTGGGTCAATCTGCTTCTGCTTAAATCATAAAAACCCTGTAGAAAACTTTCAAGCAAGGTGTTTAGTTAGGAGCCATGTAAGAATAAGTTATACAAATTTTGTCTGGGATAAATTGTGAAATATAGCTTCCATCAAAAAAACTGTTCAAGTTATTTTTACACGGCTACTTAGAATTGAGAATAGAGAATTTTAAGTTCAAATTACCTTGTAATATCAAACCTGGGTTAATCTGCTTCTGCTTATATCAAATCCGGTTGAATACTTATTGTATAGTTGGGGGTGGGGAGATGGGGAGATGGGGAGATTGAAGTAGTAGATAGAATTATGAACATATATTATACAACCAGATTCTATATAACTCCTTACTCATTACTCCTTACTCCTTACTCCTCAGCAATACGATAACTAATTACCCCGATTCTATATTAAATAATGAAAACCCTGTAGAAAAATTTCAAGCAAGGCTTTTATAAGGTGAGATATAACAGGGATATCTATACCCGATTTAGTAGAATTCTAAATTCTACATTTTAAATTCTAAATTCTACTAACTGCTTATTTAATAAATTTAATTAAAAAGAAAATGGAAGATACTAATATTAGAGAAAAATTAGCTGAGAATTTGGATGTGGCTGAATGGAATTGGTTGGTGCCCCACGTCAAACGTGATTCTGTAGTAATTATAGACCAAAAATTGGATTTGCTAGATGTGGGAGTGGCGATCGCTTCTGACAATACATCTTCTGTGCAGGACTGGATGAACCAAGCACTTATTTATAAACCTTCAGCAGAACAATTATCGATTTGGAATAGTAACGATACTAAAAAGTTTAATGCTTTAATAGTACAGCCTTTTGTTTTAATCCAAGAACCTTTGGAAACTCAAGGGGAGAATTGATGGAGAAAATTGGCTCCTGTATAACCAGTAGTTAACCAAACAATTCCTCTAATTCCATCTCGAATCACTTTTTCTATAGGTTCGGGTGATCGCCCAGAGGGAACTGGTAGGGGTTCAAAAGAAATACCCCTACTACCCAAAATAATTTGGCCGATAACTGTCGCGCGACGCATGTGGTCATCGGAGGTAACTAAATAAACACTTGTAATATCTTGGGATTTTAGTTTATCTACTATTGTCGTGAAATTAGTTACAGTATCTACAGCATCATAGTCTAAATGTAAACGGGTTTGTGATATGCCAGCCTCGGAGAATAACCACTCTGCATATTCTGGGTTAGTACCAGAAGATACCCAAATATCTAGATGAGGATGTTCCTGGGCAAATTCTGCGGCAAATACTTCCCTTTCTATGGCCCCACCAAGTACCAATAAAGCTTGAGGAGGTTCAATACTGCCTGCAAATTGCTGATAACCAATCCAAAAAGTCACCAAAAATCCTACTAAAAACCAGGAAATTCGAGAAATATTCAATTCTTTATATAATTTTTTACTGGAAACTACCCTCAATACCATATCTTTAAAAATAAAAAACCATCTGTAACGTTACAGATGGAAACAGTTTCAATATTAATATTCAAAAAGTATTATTTACCATCCGGAGTAGGAAAGTCTGGGAAGAGGTGGAAGAGGGATAAAATACAATCTAGAGGAGTCGAATTAACTGTTTGGGAGTTCTATCTTCCTATATAGGATTTGCTGAAAAAGTCTTTTAGTAGGAGTAGGAGTCAGGAGTCAGTAGTCAACGCACCCCTAACCCGTCTCAGGAGGGGAAGTCAGGAGAAACAGCAAATTTAGAGGAGGTAGTGGGAGGAATTATCTCTTGATTTTTCTGTAATATTGAGCAAAAAATGCTAAATTTTTGAACCTTTTTGACCTAAAAGTTCGTACTTTTTCCAGACCTAAAAAGGCTCAAAGCTTTATTTGTAAAGCCTTTGATATTTAATCAGCAAGCCCTATATAGGAGTCGAAGCAAAGATAGAGAAAAGGACAAAAGATATTCATTCCTTCTATTGCAGCAGATTAAGAACCTAATCTGCTGTAATATCAAATCCTGTTAAACAGTTATAGATTGGTTAAGTCTTTAGGAGTCAGGAGAATAGAGAATAGAAAATAGAGAATTACAAATATTTAGTAGTTATGACGAGCGGATTTGATATAACTTCTGCCTAACAAGACTATTCTGTATTCCTAACAACCGTTTCACACCCCTAGAAAAGTATAATTTGATAGTCAAATACCATCAAACTTTCAAACTTTTTACTTTTGAGGGAAAAATTTTGGTCTCAAGCCTCCTGTTTCAGCGATCCGTACTGATAACTGATAACTGAATTGACGGGACTGGCGCGATTCGAACGCGCGACCTAGCGCTTCAGATTTGTGTGAGTTTCCCCACTCTCTGGACTATCCCTTCACCATAGCTGTAATATAGCTTTAGGTGGTGGCCTAGTTTGAGGAAAATTTAATTGGTCCTCAAAACTCTAGTCTCTGCACCTTCTTTACCAAAAAGAGGTAAAGCTTGGCTCAAGATTACCTTATCTATATAAAAGACTTAGGCTTCCTTGAATTTGACCACATTCACTCATGGAGTTTCCTCACATAGTGCCCGATACTTCAGGAGGCGCTTGCTCTATCCATCTGAGCCACAGCCCCATGGTTTCAGTTATCAGTTATCAGTCATCAGTTATCACTATCTCCTACTGAAGTTTATTCTTTTCATCCCATTAAAAGGGGAAACTTCATATCTAAGTTTCTTGGTCAGAAGTAATCTCTAACTAACTTTAAAGATTTAGCTACATTTTAACTTCTGCTTTGACTACTCTAACTATAGACTTTAGCTTACAAAAAAAGCATTAGCAATTACCAATACTTTTGGCTTGGATTATTGTAAAATCTCATTAGTAATATTTAGCAGGATTTTAAGATTAATTTAACTTCCCTGGCGGGAAGTCCCGCGCTCTCCCGTTGGCGGAGCCTAGCGGCAGCTATAAGGGGAGCGTCAAAATGAAAGCCAAGGCCAAGATGCGGATACCTTCAGAAGCTAAACGTTCCTATGCCCTTGACAAGCTAGGAGCATTTTGTTGATATCAAGGCCAACACAGGGGGTGGACATCACCTCTGTCATGCGCAGCGGTCAGGGTTTCCCAGACTGAAGAATCCCGGGTTGTCCCGTAAGGGCAACGTCGGGAGTATGTCAATTAACTGTAGGGATTTTGAATAATAAACCCCCTACAAAATTAAACAATTAAAGCTGATAGCTGTTTGCGGAGCATTCCGTCAGGAAATGCTAAAAGCTGATAGCTAATTAAGGTGCTAAAGCATGACCCCGAAGCATACTACCAATAGTTTTAGCAGTAATCTTCATTTGAACTAAAGGATTAGCAGGTACGACAGTCTTGTACAAATAACTATCAAAAGTTAATTTCTGTACATCCCGGTCAGCACACATTTCTACAAATGCTTCGCGAGTAGCATCAGAACGATAGAATACTGTCTGTAAAATATCCAATACTTTGTAAGTTAAGCCATACTTCTTATCCCAGCGCTTCAAATAAAGTTTCAAATCTGCTTCAGTCGGAATAATAGCACCATTATTAGAAGTCTCGACAATAGTTTCAGCACACATCCGGCCAGACTTAGCTGCAAAATAGATACCTTCACCAGAAGACTTAGTAACAGTACCCGCAGCATCTCCAACTAGAGCAGCTCTACCACGAACCCGACGGGGGCGAGGATGTTCAGGAATTGGGTGAGCTTCTACTTTAATTATCTCGCCACCTGCGATGCGTTTAGCTGCACGAGCGCGAATACCTGCTTGTAACTGTTTAATTTTGGACTGGTTAATTCTCATTGTGCCAGTACCTACAGCAACATGGTCATATTTGGGGAATACCCAACCATAGAAGTCTGGGGACACATCATCGCCTACATACATTTCTGCTAGGTCTTCGTAATAAGACATGAGATGGTCGGGGATACGAATGCGTTCTTGGAAGGCAACGGCGTAATTATAATCTCCAGCATCCATAGCTTTTGCTACACGAGAATTAGCCCCATCTGCTCCAATAACTAAATCTACTTTTAAGGTTTTGGCCGTTCCTTGAACGCCTCCTTCTGAATGGTCAGAGTAATGAATAGTGTAGGGGTCTCTATCATTAGTAGGGATATCCAATTTATAAACTGTGCCATTAATTAGGTTAGCTCCTAAAGAAGCTGCACGGTCTCTGAGGAAGCCATCTAATACTTCCCGACGGCACATACCTATATATTCATCTTCTTTTTCTATATGGATATCTACCTCAACATTGGAGGGAGATATCATTTTCATTTTTCTAACTCGGCGATCGATAATTTCTACTGGTAGGTCAAATTCACTAACCATACATAGGGGAATTGCTCCACCGCAAGGTTTGGCGTTATCTAATTTACGTTCAAATAAGTAAGTTTCAATACCTGCTTTTACTAAAGTCTCGGCAGCAGAGGAACCTGCTGGACCAGAACCAACAACAGCAACCCTTAAAGTCAAAGGTCTTCTCCTTAATCTTTTTTCTATATACAAGTTGGGATAGTATCACGGAGTGGGGTCTCGTAGATGCTTTTGTCGAGTTATGTAAAGAAAATGCAACAGACTTTAATATTTTGATACTAAATTAGCAGGAGTCAGGAGTCAGAAGTCAGGAGTCAGGAGTCAGGAGTCAGGAGAAAATCATGGTGGTTAATTAGGAGTCAAAATTGTTGAAGTTTTCTTGTAATTGTGAGTTTAAACTTTCGAGAAGAGAATAGAGAATATCGAGAACTATAGCAATCCTATTTCATTCGTGAAAAGCTAGAAATGGTATACTCTAATCAAATATTTGTTTGAGCTGGTTACACATCGTCAAACCTTTGATTTTCCCAAAATTTTCATGTATGGCTACTTTTCATAAATCATTTAGGAT
>JBCDJM010000423.1:0-4945 GCA_038747755.1 Cyanobacteria bacterium P01_H01_bin.35 | reverse complement strand
TCTCCTTAAAATGAGACGCTTTAAACCTCTGGGAATTAATGATTCAATTATCCATTATCAATTATCCATTATCAATTATCCATTTAGTACCTTTCTCCCATCAATCTTTGTCGCACACCTTCAGCAATTTTCTGGCCTAGGTATTCTGGAATCAAACTTTCATTTGGCCCTAGAAGATAAAGAATAAGGCGAGTTCGGCCACGCCAAACTAATAAGTTTGCATTAACTACTAACAAATCTTCCTGCCAGATGGCATACATGACTTTGTAGAATAGACCTGGTTGATTATCAGCTTCAATTAATAGTGCTGGTAGATGAAATACAGGATCAACATAAAACTCTGTTGCTACTTCCTCTAAACCACTATCTAGATTAAATTCTACAGCCAACATTTCTTCCACCTCAAAGTGGCCTGCTAGTGATTCGCGGATAGCCCGACAAACATTTTCTGAGGTTTTCTCTGTTAATGCTTTGCCCCCCCGAGATATAACTAATTTGATAAAGACCAACATTGGTGGATAAATTTGTCCATAAAGACTAAGACTATGAATAGTTAGTCCATAAGCAGCTAATACTCCAAAAATATCACTGAGCAAAAATGATTGATTTCGGTAGGTAAAATGCAGGGCACTTTTGCTGTTTTCTGGTTTTAGCTCTATTACAGCTTGTTTGCTTTTATAGAGTTGATATGCTAATTTCAAGTTTTGTAGTTGAATATCACTACTAACAAATTGTTCATAAAACTGTGGAAACGCTCGGTTGAAGCGCTTTAGCAGTTCTAGTGTTGAAGATTTTAAACCCGGAGCCATAATCGAAGAGAGGGAACGGGATATATACTATCTAATAATGTCATCCAATTTCTACTAACTTAACCACACCTGCATGGGTTTCTGGAAAAATTTGTTTACCGGTTCTGAGCAAACATCTCAGTCTCAAAATTTAGATTATGAAAGATACACAACTATTGGGGGACAAGATGCTTCTTCTCAAGCTGCTCGTTCTCCTAATAAAAGTAATGGACGTATCTTTTTTAGTACCGATCGAGATATAGATATCTATGAACTCGAAGAGCTTTGTAATGCTGTTGGTTGGTCTCGTCGTCCATTGCGTAAAGTAAAAAAGGCCATTCAACATAGTTTTCTTGTGGTCTCCATGTGGCAAATGCGAGGCAGTCAGCGAAGACTGATTGGTTTTGCTAGAGCGACATCTGACCATGCTTTTAATGCCACTCTTTGGGATGTGGTTGTTCATCCTGACTTCCAAAGCAAGGGTTTGGGAAAGGCATTGATGAATTATGTCATCAAAAAACTTCGTAGTGAGGATATCAGCAACATTACCTTATTTGCAGACCCTCATGTTGTTGATTTTTACCGAAATTTAGGTTTTATCTCTGACCCAGAGGGAATTAAAGGTATGTTCTGGTATCCAGATTAACTGTTTTTGACTTGATTGGATATGGCTAACTGAGTCATATTATAATCGTTAATTTAGAATTTAGATTTTTTGAGTAGGAGTATTTTTCTCTCTTTGTCATTCTTGCCTATACTTTGCTATTAAGTTCCTTTGGCATATTATCAAGTTCTCATGTAGCTATCTTTGAAGATTTATTTCTAGATAATTTTAAGGATTGTTCCAGAGACTATCATTGCTTTGTTGGAAATTTTTTCCAATTTTCTTGCACAAATTTGAAAATTGAACTATAATAGTTTTTAGTTCATCCGGGATGTAGCGCAGCTTGGTAGCGCGCCTGCTTTGGGAGCAGGATGCCGCAGGTTCAAATCCTGTCATCCCGATTTATAAACTCTACAGTAATATTAGAAAAGGCTTAAGCTATTCCTCTTTGTTGAAGTTAATAATGGTCACTTAATTTTAACCATAAATCGTTTGTAGGAGTTTTCTAAATTCTATTGCTCTGCAATAGTCTTGAAAGTCTAACAATTACGAATAGTGTCCATAATTGCTAGTAGTTTAATCCCGATTAAATTGAATATTCAACCTGCGACCTTCTTCAAAACACAAGTAAAGAAAGTCTATATGAGGTAAATAAATTGAAAAAATCTAAACAAAAATGCTTTTGCATAATTGTGGTATTTAGTAAAGATACTGCATTTGCCAATACCCTGAAAGATTAATATCACTTAATTCAGATATTTGAGAAAATATTTCATCTTTTTCAGATTCAGTAAATAAGATATCTGTGTTATACTCAGCTATAGCTATAACTGTTCACTGATAAACTATTAATTATAATCCTAATTATATTTGCTAATTTAGTAAAATTATAAATTTGCTATAAACTACTGTTATTTTAGGATAATGATTTTTTGATAGTTATTAAGTAACTATAGCAGTTATAAATGAAAATAGAGAATCACTCTAGACAGCATCAGGGATTAAGACAAAAACTTTCTCCAAAATTATCTGGGATTGCTGTAGAGAAATTAATGACACATTCTGCTAATTTTCTTTATAAGTTGTTACCTCAATTATGAAATTGATTTTCACGACTACTTAATTAATCAATAACAAAATAATTGAATCTTAATGATTAATGATAACTCTGGTTTAGGTTAAATAATTGATTAGTTTCATAATTGATATTTCAAGAGAAGCAATAATTTGATTGAGATTAATAAATTAACAGTTTAGATAGATACTTTTTAATAGTGTAAAAAGATTCATAATTTAATTATTAGATATTGGTATTAGAAAAAAATTAAATTATGTATATTGCGATTTTGGAGACTAAATTGATTTTTTTCTTTTATTTTGTTTTGTCCTGAGTTTAATGTTAATACTTTTTTTTGATTGTAATATTTTAAGAAAACTGGAGAATTTATGAAATCATTAGTTCGCTTAAGTGCAGTGTTAGGAATAGTCGCTAGCACTTTGATTGGACTTTCCCTGAAAGATATGTCTGCATTAGCACTGCCTGAAAAAGAAGTGTTACAGAAGTTAACTCCTGTACCTGTATTTACAATTACCGATCAAAATGGGTCTCCTCTTGTAGCTTCGATTAAAAGAGAAGGTGATGATGGTAATGCTTCTGTGGCGGGAGTTTTTATTAGTAAGAGTGATGCAGATGCTTTTGTGAACAAATTAAAAGGAGAAAATCCTGATTTGGCTGCAACGGTTAAGGTTGTCCCTGTCTCTCTGGGTGAAGTTTATGAAATGAGCCAGTCTACACAACAGAGTGGTCAGAAACTACGATTTGCCTATGTTCCCATCAAAAGACAGGTAGAATCTGCTAAGGCTTTGCTTCAGCAAAGTGGTCAGGATGTTAATCAGTTTACTGGGGTACCTTTGTTTATAGCTAAGGGGGGACCTGATGATGGATATTTGACAATTCAGCGTGACGAAAAGCAGGTTATTCCTATGTTTTTTAATAAGGAAGATTTGCAAGGAATGTTGGAGCGGGCCAAAACTCAACAACCTGATATTTTTTCTTCTGTGAAGATTGAGGTTGTTAATCTTGAGGGTGTGATTAATGCCTTGGAAAATGATGATGATCCTTTCTTAGAAAAAATTATTTTTATTCCTCCACGGGAGTCTTTAGAATTTGTACAAAAGTTAAGACAATCTGGTGCTTCTGGTAATCAATAAGTTTAGATTCTCAGTGATTGATAGATGGACTTTTCCTCAAAGTGTGTGGTTTCAGGTCTTGAACTTTGGCGATGGTATTGTCAAACTAAGGCTGCTGCTTTGAGGGAATATATATCTGTTGCTGAGGTTGATTTGTTGTTACAGGAGTTTACTGGACTGGATAAATTAACATTGCGTCTGGAGTCTTTTAAAGATTGGCCTAATGTTTCAATGAGTCTTTCTTTAGTTGAGTTGGATGCTCTTTGGCGCCGACGTTTGGAGGATAGGGTTCCGCTTCAATATTTAACTGGGGTTACTTATTGGCGGAATTTTTGTTTGGATGTGGGATCTGGGGTTTTGATACCTAGACCGGAAACTGAGTGTTTAATCGATCTGGTTGTGGTTGCTACTAATGCTGTTTCGGAGCTTGGGCAAGGAAACTGGGTGGATCTGGGAACTGGTAGTGGGGCGATCGCTTGTGGTTTAGCAGATGTATTGACAGATGCTTCGATTTATGCTGTCGATTGTAGTTCAGCAGCTTTGGCTATTGCTGGTCAGAATGCTGTTAGGTTAGGTTTCGCTCATAGAATTAATTTCTATGAGGGTTTTTGGTGGCAACCGCTGGAGCATCTGCGGGGTCGGGTGAGTGGGATGGTGGCTAATCCTCCTTATATTCCTAGTGGTATGATTTCTACTTTGCAAATAGAGGTTAGGAAGCATGAGCCTCGTTTGGCTCTTGATGGTGGTGTTGATGGTCTAGATTATATTAGATTTTTAGTTGAAACGGCTCCACTATATTTGGTTTCTGGTGGTTTTTGGTTGGTAGAGATGATGGCTGGACAAGGGGAGATGGTGGCTGAAATGTTGCAAGATAATGGGTCTTATTGTCGGGTTGAGATTTTTCCGGATCTGGAGGGGGTTGATCGTTTTGCTATGGGTTATTTAAAGTAAAAGTAGCACTCAGCACTCAGCACTTAGCTGTCAGCTATGAGTTTCTCAAAGTGTCCCTGTTAACACACCACTATAATGGGGGGCTTAAAATATTGAGTTTTTAGCTAACAGTTAAATGCTGTTTAAGCCTAGAAGGTATAAGGTATAAGGTATAAGGTATAAGTTTTGTAGTCAACATCAGTGAAAACCGCTATAAATTAATAATCATTTTCTTAAGCTCTCCAGCCGGGAGGTTTTTTGTGCCAGAGATGCTAAAATTGCCTCAAATTTTTTAAAAATTAAAAACTAAAAAATAAAACTAATTTATTTCTTGTTTATTGAGATTCTAATTATCTAATTAGGGTTTGCTGAATAAATCTGAAAGTGTTTACAGATAAAGCTTTTGGCATTTTTAAGTCTGGAAAAAGTGCGC
>JBCDJM010000422.1:0-4965 GCA_038747755.1 Cyanobacteria bacterium P01_H01_bin.35 | reverse complement strand
TGCATTGTATAACATCTCGTAGGGTATGAAGAGACCTTGGCTTGGAAAATTCACTCGCCGGCGGTTTTATGCTCATCGTCAGCAGCAGTCAGAAAGCATGAAGTGTGGAAATCATCACCGTTTCCCACTAAGAAACTTTTCTTTTGTGATACCTGGCACGCCCAGTGAAGGAGACAGGAGTCAGAAGTATTTCCCCTGAAGTCATACTTTATGTTTTGGTTTTGAAACTGATGGTGCAAAGTAGCCCATAAAGTATCGTTTTAGGACTTGAGCAATACAACAAACACTGATAACTGATAACTGATAACTGAAAAGACATGGGCAGACCAAAAAGAGAATTCAAAGCAGATTATTCGTACCATATTACGACTCGCTGTAACAACAGAGATTTCAACCTCACACGCCGTGAGACTAGAGAAATACTGTTACATATCATCAAAAAAGCACAAGAAAAATACCCATTCAAACTGTATGCCTTGTGCATCATGCTCAATCATGTCCATTACCTGATAGAAGCAGAAAACCCCGATGATATACCGAAAATCATGCACTGGATAAATTGGTATTCTGCCATGTCTTTCAACGCCCTCCTGAAGCGCAAAGGCCACTTTTGGGAACAAAGGTATACCTGCCACGGCTTCCCCAACTCGGACAAAGAAAGGGCCTTAAACACCATCCGTTATATTCATGCCAACCCCAAGGCAGCAGGGATGAAAGAAGGCTTTTTCTACGACTTTTCTAACTATGGTACCTATGAAAAATTAACCACCGATGGCATTACCCAATGGCATCCAGCCTTTTTTGAATTAGGTCCATCCTTGTCAGAATGCGCCGATAGATACAAAGGTTTCTGTCGGCGTTATAAACCAAGGAAAAAACAAGCCCAGAAAAGGGACTGGGGTAAGAGAATATTGAGGGGGATATTGAGCAAAGTTCCTAAAACTAAGGTATCCCCTGGTCAAATTCCCTTACCTTTTTTGGTGGAAAAAATCGTCAAAATCGAAATTCCAGCTATTGCCAAAACAGCGATGGACTTTATTAAAGCGAATAGTTTTCCCTATTATTCTGTGGAGTGGTAGAGGCGGGTTTAGCCCAGTAGTGGCCCGTCATTTTGGTGAAAAACCTAACCCCCTAACCCCCTTCCCTACAAGGGAAGGGGGAATTCCTCCCCTCTCCTTGCAGGAGAGGGGTTAGGGGAGAGGTCTCCGGTTTTGGCTCATTCCGCGCTCCCACAATTAACGTCTTGACACGCCACTACTATCGTTTGAGAAACAGAAGTTGCTCGAACACCCAACCTTGAAAGACTGAAAAATGTCTTGACAAAAATAGCGATCGCTCCAGGGAAGTCAAAAGGGACTAGCCAAAAAATAGACAAAAGGCTAATCTTGTGACTTGCTTATTGCTGGTTAAGTAGAGATTGCTTCGGCTAGGTTGACTCTTTCCGTAAAGTTGAGTGGCCATATCACCGCCTCGCAATGACAGATATAGAAATTAAAATTCCAAATTCCCCGCCTCAGAAAATAACAAGGTAGCGATCGCTCCAGGGAAGTCAAAAGTTAAAAGTCAAAATTAAAAAGGTCAAGAATACTAATTCAACATTAATTTACTACTAATAAAAGATTTACGAAAAGAATCTAAATAAGGTTTTAATCTTTAGAGAGTAAATTTTACCATTTTTTCATTCTCTACTTGAACAGTAAAACTGCATTGATTAATTTCAGGATGATTTATGTGCAATTATTGTACGTCAAGAAGAGCAATTCCTCTACCAATAGATTGTAATTCTTCTTTAACAAATAACTTAGTCTAACGAATAGTATTCTCTGAAATTCGGTGAGTAATCATCCACCCTACTACTTGATGATGCTCGGTTAAACCTAAACTATTAATTGGTTTACATAATCTCGTCGGTGCTGCGATTGTGTTAGGTGCCGTCTATTTATCCTATAGCCAATCCAATTCTAGTTTTTCTTGATTATATTCCGCACTTATAGCAATGTATCTTGAATCTTGAAGATTATCTGGTATTTCGAGAAGTAGGATAAGTAAGTCTTTGATAGTTTTCTCGATTTTGAGAGATTAAATTTGGATTTAATAATCTTAATGTCAACATTTTATTGTATCAGCTTTGTAAACTATGGCTCTAGTTTACAATCAATTAGTCAAGTAGGGTGCGTTTTGCTACGCAACATGAAAAGTGGAACGAAGTAGAGCGTAACGCACCATTTTTGATATTGCTGGTGCGTTACGCTATCGCTTTTTCCTGACGGAATGCTCCGAAACATGTCGCGCACGCCCGTAGGGGCGAATGGCATTCGCCCTTAGATGTCGGCTATTAGCCGTTTTGCTAACGCATAACTCCGTTAACGCTGCGCGACATGAAAAGCGGAAGCTCTGCGTTAGCAAAAACGCACCCTACTAGACCTACATAAAAATAAATAATTTAAAGAAATTATCAAGAAAAAAATGTTATTTTAAAAAAAATATTCAGAAAAATGAACATAATGGATCTGTCTATGTCGCAACCTAAAAAAACCAGTAAAAAACCACCTGCAACAACCATTGCAACCCGGGAAGACTCTGGAATAGGGGAGGAATATATGGAACTCGACCTTCTCGAACTAGAGGAAGTGGCCGGTGGGTGGCCATGGTGGTGGCATGATGCGGTGCAGATGAAGAAGAGGGAGATCATCTCTAATACTCACGCCTAAATGGTGAGACGTTTAGCCTGCAAGCTAATCACACCGAGAAAAAATGTCAAAAATCCTTTGCTTCCTGCTTTGACGGTCTATTTGCTACAGCAAATTAACTAACTATCCTTGCTAGTTAATCATTTTTTTTCTACCTGGCATCCCCAATAAGCAGAGGACAAAATAACCCTTAAAAGCTTGCTACCCTGGTGGCACTTTTTTGGGATATTTTGTTTGGGCTCTTTACAGGCAGGAGAATTTGGACAAAGTAGCTTGTTATGAAGCGAGCGTCGCACCAGCACTGTCATAGATATATGCCAACAAACTCATTTTTTCCCTGTTCCCTAATTTTGTCAGCACATAATAGCAAATTATCATTATTTGGTTCAGTGCTGCGTAATGACTTTACGACTGAAAGTGACATAGATATCTTAGTATAATTTCAACCAGGAAAAACCCCAGGTTTAGCAATTATTAGAATGGAAGATGAATTAAGTATTTTATTAGGAAGAATAGTAGATTTGAGAACTCCAGCAGATATAAGTGAGTATGAAATCTGGATTAATTCAAAAATCAAAAAAAAGTCAAATTTTCTATCTCACAATTGACGACTTTAACTATTAGTAGCAGATTTTAATTCTTGATTAATTTGACGAATTTTATCGACAAACCACACAGGCATCGTTCCTATCCATTTATCTTGAATTACTCCATCTTCTAAAACAACTGCTGTAGGTACTGCTTCTATTCTCAACTTTTCATACAATTTTTTATCTACTACAGCAACGGGAAAATTTAAAGCATAATTATCTACAAAATCTTGTCCCTCATCAAAATTATTCAGAGCAACTACTCCCGCTACATTAGGTAAATCATCTTGCTGTTGCAAAAACATTAATACATTTAACCAATTCTTACATTGAGGACATTGAGGACTCATAAATACCAGAATTACAGAGCCAGACATTAAAGATTTTGAATCTTCTCCCAACCATTCCAGTTGCCAAGTTTTATTTTCTTTTAACGGACTAAAATCAATGTAAGGGCGACCTCCATTTTTTTGCATATATTTTAGAGAGCCGGTAGCTAAGGCGTAGGTAGTTATCAAAGTTATTAATACTGCCACCCATTGCCATAAAACAGTAGGTTGATATTTCCCCAAAAATTCCGCAACAATCAACAGAGAAATATAAATTAAATTGAGGATTAAACTTTGAGTCGGAGAAACTTCTAACCAGCCATTATAACAACCACAATCTTCAGTTTTCCCAGTTGACGTACTCCAATATGTAAGAATAGATAAACCAATTAATAATAAAATACTTAAAGGTATTATTACTAGGGGAAAAACTCTGAAAATTAAAGCAATTCCCAAAGCTGATTCTATGGCAATAAATGTAATAGAGGTAGGTACAATAAAGACTGGTTTTAATAAACCAAGTTGAGCAATATGTCGGAGAAATTTCCAAGGTTCGATGATTTTAGCAATGCCAGTCAAAAGGAAAACAATACCTACTATCAGCAAAGAAGTTGTAGAAGCCAAATATGAGTTTAATAACATAATTTTCAATTCAAAAGTCAAAAGTAAGAGTTTCCAAGTCAAAAGTCAAAAGTCAAAAGTCAAAAGTAAGAGTTTCCAAGTCAAAAGTTTAAAAGTAATAAGTAAGTATTCAGCGGTCAGCTACTGCTTTTAATTGATATTACCTGTTATTGCTAATTTTTGCAAATAAGCACGATAATATAGCAATCCTATTTTATTTGTGTATAAAAATTTTATTGCTGTATTATGGCTACGAGGCAATAAATTTAGCAGAAATTATTCAGTTAGAATTTTGAGGAGTTGGGAAGTAGATAACTACACCTTATTAGTAGATTTATCTAATCGTCAGACAAGAAAGTATAACATTCAAAAATTATTAGATAAACCAATGTTCTTTCCACTAAAAAACTTTGCTTTCTTCAAAAATTTTCAAATAGATCCATCAGGAAATGGAATGATTTGGAACGATGAAATTGATATAAGTGAGTATGAAATTTGGATTAATGGCACAGAACAATAGTCAATTATATAACCCACATTCCGCACGTCAATTTGTAACATTAAAAGTAGTATAAAAAAACGGTATTTTGGTAAGTATTTATACTGTAGATATCCTATTCATTGACCTTTCTCAGGAAAATATTAAGCATAAATAGTCAATTACTTACTCCTATTGACCCCGATAATTGTTTCCTGTCTCCAGTATCGAGTCTCCTGTCTCCTATTCTTGATACT
>JBCDJM010000421.1:0-4999 GCA_038747755.1 Cyanobacteria bacterium P01_H01_bin.35 | reverse complement strand
TTTTTTTTTATAATTAAATTATTTTGTAAAAATTACAAATTATTAAAGTCTGTCCTAATATCTTTAATAATTTGGCATCAAATTTAGCTATCCTTAATCTATAGCAATCCTCCGCATATTCGTGGCAAAAATCTTACTGATTTTTAGGAAACAGGGAACAGGGAACAGCGAACAGCGAACAGGCAGGAGTTTCAAGTTTTTTATCTACTTTTTGATTACCCGCAACCTATTTAGGATTGCTATAGCTCTTTCATAACATTCAGACTCTAAGGTTTTCGGCCAGGCTTCAGAACCATTTTTTTGTGATTAATTTTCGGTTAAGCAGAGTTAGGATCAAAGCTAATTCCTGATGAGGCCCAACTTTGTAAATCAGGGGCTAAACGAATTAATTTTTTATGAATTTCATCTGTCACCCACAAGACTAAGGGAAAGTGAAAGTTTAGAAAGTTATTTCTAACTAAGTTAGCTGTAGTTAGCACTTTATCTAAGGTATTAACTGACTCTAAACTGTTAACCATTAAAGCTTTAGGGAAACGATTATCTATATTTTGATTAATACTGGAGTAAAGTGTATCTGTAAAATTGTCTAATGCTAATTCTTGGTATTCCACAGGGTATTCTGCTTTGAATTTTTGGAGGACTTCTTCTCTTAATTCTGGAGAATTACAACGGACTAAAATTAGGGAGAAATCACCTTCAGATAGAGTTATGGCTCTAGCTAAGGTTTGTAAAGATCGATCGTATCGATGATTATGTCCAACTTTACTTTTCTTCATTTTAAGGATTTTTTATTATATATTTTTATTATCAGGTATTAGGGATAGTTGAAAAGTTAATATTTTTAAACTTATGGTTGAATAGTTTCAGTATTCTTTTTCAAGAATGTAGTGCGGGTTTCGGGTAAACTATAGTCATTCTAAATATGACTGGGACGAGTGTTCCTTTCCAGGAAAGGGTGTTCAGCTAAAAAAGTGTTTCATCCTTATTTGAAATGACTATACCTATCCCTGCTTGTTGGTTCATAAAGCCGAAAAAGTAAGCATTTTGGGTAGATTATGGCAGAAAAATCACTCTTACTATTCTTCCTCCTGCCTCCTCTATAATTCCCACTTCTCCTGTAGGGGCGATTTCCGTTTGTCATGCTCCTAATTACGCGTTTACGTTTGCAGAGCATTCCGAAGGAAAGTATTCCGGAACTGAAATCGCCCCTACAGGCTAAATAAATTAGGACTTACGCAGAGAGCATATATATAGCGTTGAAAACTATTGCGCAATAGTTTTCTGACTCTATAGATAGTACCTTTGCGTAAGTCCTGATAAATATTATTTGGGGATAAGTCAAAATATGCCTAAGCTTTAAATACGATTGCTGGATCGATGCGAGTTACTTTTTGAATTGCGAAGAAAGCTGAACCCACACACATTATAACGGTTACACCCAATACTCCTAGTGCAGACCAAGGTGTAATTAAAATAATAATTCCTTTACTTGCCACCCAACCACTCAATCCTAAACAAACTAACATCCCAGGAATATAACCCAAAACTGCCATCCAGATTGCCTGCTCCACAATTACTGCGTATAATTCTTTATCCGATGCGCCCATTGCTTTAAGTGTGCCAAATTCTTTAATATGGTCAGATACAGAAGAATATAAAATCTGAGCTACCACAACTATGCCCACAATTACACCTACTACTGCCCCCATTCCCAAAACTAAACCAATATTTGTCCTTGCTAACCAAAAAAATCTAGTTTTCTCAGATAATTCCTCTTTTGTATAAGCATTAGTACCCTTTATTTCCTCTTCTATTCTTTGTTTTAATGCTTGTAAATCTTCACCTGGTTTAGCTTTAACTAATATATAAGCGATCGGGTCTGCTATTTCTAACTTTTTGGGTGTAGGTATTTCCTCTAACTTTTGAGTGGGGTCTTTTTTATCAACTACTTTTGTACATTGGAGATTTCCTGCTCCTACTACTTTGCAGTTAACTTCAGCATTAATACCTGCACTAATGTAGCTATTGGCATTTTCCAGGGATGTAAATAATAGGGTACTTGATACAATTGATTGAGTACCTTTTGTCACTGCAACTAATTTTGCTGGTAAGGAACCAGCGATCGCTGTTGTTCCTACTCCTTCTGAGAGCATACTGGATAACCTACTTTGGTCGGCCATTACTGCAAAAGGTTCTTTTAGGTCTTTGACATTTCCCTCAATGACATTTCCCGGATTAAATAATTGTCCATCTGGGTTAAATCCAATTACCATTAATGGACTCATTTCTCCATTCTGAGGTCGCCATCTGACCCCTCCTAAAATTAAAGCTTCTGCTTGCTGGACACCATCTATTGTTTTTGCCTGGCTCAATTGGCCATAAAGTAGGGGATCTGTCAGCTCAAAGTTTACCATTTCATCAGAGGCGATCCAAATATCTGCATTGGATTTATCTATTAATAAGGTTGTGGAACGAGCAAACCCATTTAATATGCCTGTTTGAATTGTTACTAAGCTAACTGCAAATAATATTCCAGCTTGGGCGACTATAAACCGAGGAATATCTTCTAATAAATTTTTGCGAGCTATAGAAGCCATATTATGAATTTAGAATTTAGAATTTATGAATTTAGAATTAAAATATGGTTATCTGAATTTAGAATGTACAAGCTGTTTTATACAGATATTTAGAGTGGGAATTCTTTGGAGAGACTTACCAGAAAGATTTGGGGAATTTTGGGAAAGTTAATTCTCGTTATTCGCTCATCCTAAATTCTAAATTTATGACACGCCTAGTTACAGCTTAGTTTCTACAATTAGATAAGTATTACGAAAGTAGGGAAATTGGGTTAAGAGCCTCAGAAGGGATTTCCAGTACCAAGGCCAACGTTCTTGGTATAGCTGATACATAGACCAAGAATTAACTACTTGTAATCCCATAGCTGTTAAGTCTTCTTCATCCTTAATGAACCACTTGAGGGGCGCTCCAATTTGATTGAATATTGTATATACTTTTTTAGCAGAATTTCCTATAACTTCCATATCTAATGTAGCTCCTGGGAAACGAGAGCGCATTACAGATATGAGCTGTTGGACTTCATTTATATCCAAGTACATTAATAAGCCTTCTGCAATAAATAAGATATTTTCTGGTGATACTTTGGGCAAAGTATCCATCCAGTCAAAATCCATGACTGATGCACTAATAAATTGGTGTTGCTGTGTCTGTGTATCTAACTTAGAGCGTAATTTCGTTACTACAGGCAAGTCTAGCTCTAACCAACGATAAGTATTTTGTCCTATTCGATGAAAACGACTAGATAATCCAGCTCCCAATTCTACAACAACAGGATGGGAATGGTTAGCAATATGAGAAGATGCTATTTGGTCATGGTGATAAGTTCGGATAGCAGCCACAATAGTAGAAGCATTACCAGCTTTACCGTAAAGTGCGTCTAGCTCTCGATCCCAACCCACGAGTTTTAACCACTCAACAGATAGTGGATCTTGAAAGAGAGGATGGGGATGAGCTTGTGCTTCAGCTCGTCCCCTAAGCGGTAAAAGTAGGGTGCGAGGTACACCAGTTAGTTCATTGACAATTTGAGACAAGAAGATTAAGTCCTATTATCAAGTTCGGATAATTTAGTTATTATAAGGGTTAGTAGCAAGTTAGAGGTTTAGTGTCCAAATCGTTGCACCACTTACTCAGTTGAAACCTGTTTCCACAATTGCTTAAGGTTAAATTGCTATACTGTCAAACTTAATACCTAGAACTTTTTTTAATTATTGTTTTTGACTTTGTTGTTGTTGTTTTGCTAACTCTTGCTGATGTAGTTCTCTATCTTTAATTGTTAGAAGTTCTGGTATTGTCACAAATTCATAACCTTGCTTTTTCAAACCAGCAATAATATTGGGTAGAGCTTCAACAACATGACCTCTTGGGCCACCACCATCATGTAGCAATACAATTCCACCGTTGCTAGCTCTATTCAAAACTTTTTTGGTAATTTGTTTAGCCGATCTATAGTACCAGTCAACAGAATCAGCAGACCATAAGACTACAGTTTGTTTCCGTTCTTTTGCATAGTCAGCTAAACCATTCTCTAGGACACCACCGGGAGGCCGAAATAGGTTAGTAGTCCTGCCTGTAATTTTGTATATAAGGTCTGCTGTACGTCCAATTTCACTTTTGATGCGGTCTGGATTCATTTTACTCTTTTGAGCGGGATGGTTCCATGTGTGATTAGCAATAACGTGACCTGTTTCTACAATTTTTTGCCCTATTTCTTGACGTGTGTTTAAATGTTGGCCAACCACGAAAAAAGTTGCTCTAATGTTATGTTTTTTCAGAATATCTAATACTTGTTCTGTTGTTTTGTTCCATGGACCGTCATCAAAAGTTAAGGCAATAACTTTTTGTTTATTTTGAAGAGTAACATTTTTAATAGTTTTTCCTTGAAATCTTTTTGGTACACTAAAGTTAAAAGTTTTTAATTCTAATTCCCTGAGTTTTTGTCGAGTTGTATTAATGTTTTTTGCAAGGACAGGACTAATTTTAATTACTTCTAATTGGTTTTGTTTGTTATTTGTTGGTTGATTAATTGTATTTGTAGTTACTGCCGTGCTTGCTTTTGTGGTTGCTTGTTGGTTTGCCCATATATCTAGGGGGAGTAGAATTCCTATTAAAAAACTGCCACTAGCTGCGATTATTGTTGCTAGATATTTTCCTTGCCTAGATAATACATTTAAGTTTGTCATGTTTTCCTACTTTCTACAAATATTTGAACTTGAGGGAATTATTCATAAATTTTGAAAAGTTAATTTTTTGAATTTTTGGGAGGATTAGGAGAATTATAAGCGGAGTAAGCTCAAATAAAAGGTTGCATATGTAGCTATGAAATGCCTCAAGGCACTGATATAACTGACCAGCTAATTTAGATTTTATACAAAATTGAGCGTGTTCTACTTACTTGAATTATTACTCTTAAATAATAAATAGC
>JBCDJM010000420.1:0-5003 GCA_038747755.1 Cyanobacteria bacterium P01_H01_bin.35 | reverse complement strand
TAGCAGTCGAAATTAAATCTCAAAGCGATAGAGTTCCCCCTCTGAAAAAGAAACTCCTAAAATATATTGAGCTGGGGGTGCAAGTCGCAATATTAATCGATCCCGATGAAGAAACAGTAGTAATTTATCGCCCCACAGGAGAACCCATTGAACTTACAGGGGATGATATATTGAGCATTCCCGAACTATTCCCTGGTTGGGAAATATCCATTTCCGAACTTTGGCCGCCAGTCTTTGATGAAGAAGAATAGATTTCAGTTATCAGTTATCAGTTATCAGTAAAAAGAGACAATATCCCTCCTTTTTACTAGATAGAATCCGGATAATTAGTATAGCCAAGTCATTGCGACTGGAACGGACTGCTCCGCAAACGCTGACGCTTGCTATCGCAAAGCTGCGCTTTTTCCTGACGGACTGCTCCGCAAACATGTTGCGGAGCGAAAGGCAATGACGACTATTCAATCGGATTATATATTATCCCATAGATTATATGTTTGAAAAAAGGAGCGATCGCTAGTTTCTAGACAAAGATAGAAATTATCAAAAACTTACTAGACTGACACAACTAATGGGTGTGCATTAGGGCGGGTTTATGTAAATCTTAGAGTAAGCATTGAAATTCTAGATAAAACTCGCCCCTACTATTGCAGTATTTAAAGTTAAAGTGTGTCAGCATACTACAGCGCTTTTCAAATTAATGAACTATATCGCCATAAACAAAAACATTCTAGGGACGTTAGCATTTTTGTTATGCAACGTCCCTACAGTCTACCGAAATGAAAACAGCTGTAAAATTACTTCGCCCTTGCTACATCCATAATGTCATCCATCACTGAACCTGACTCTTCCATCTTGCCAATATCCAACAGAGTCTTCAACAATGCAGGATTCAAACTCAACGAGTCAATACCTTCCTCAACTAAGAAGCGGGCAAATTCTGGAGAATCACTTGGCGCTTGACCACAAATACCAATCTTGCGATCGTATTTCTTAGCAGCTTTAATAGCAATTTTCACCATCCGACGTACGGCTTCATTCCGTTCGTCAAAAATGTGCGCCACTAACGCTGAATCTCTGTCTAAACCTAATGTTAACTGAGTCAAATCATTTGAACCGATAGAAAAACCATCAAACACTTGGGCAAACTCGTCAGCAAAAATCACATTACTGGGCAACTCACACATCACATACACTTGCAAGCCATTCTCGCCCCGTTTCAAACCGTTTTTCTCCATCTCCGCCAATACTTTGCGACCCTCATCAGGAGTCCGACAGAAAGGAATCATGGGAATCACATTAGTCAAACCCATTTCATCCCGTACCCGTTTCAACGCTTTACACTCTAAAGCATAAGCATCACGATATTTTGGATCGTAGTAACGAGATGCACCGCGCCAACCAATCATGGGGTTTTCTTCCCCTGGTTCAAATTGACGACCGCCCAATAAGTTCGCATATTCGTTACTCTTGAAATCGCTCATCCGTACCACTACAGGATTAGGATAAAAAGCAGCAGCGATCGTACCTACACCTTGCGCCAGTTTATCTACAAAGAAATCTGGTTTGTGTTCGTACAACCCAGTCAAATTAGCAATTTCTCGTTTTACTAACGGGTCTTCCAACTCGTCATAGTGAATTAAAGCTAATGGGTGAGCTTTAATATGATTGGCAATAATAAACTCCAACCTTGCCAACCCCACGCCATCGCAAGGAATAGAAGACAGACCAAAAGCTTCCTCTGGGTTGCCAACGTTCATCAAAATCTTGGTGCGAGTTTTGGGTAAGTCACCTAACAAAGTTTCCTGTACTTCAAAAGGCACTATACCCTGATAAACTTTACCTTCTTCACCTTCAGCACAACAAACAGTTACTTCCTGACTATTGTACAACAGTTTCGTAGCATCACCACAACCAACTATTGCTGGAATACCCATTTCCCGCGCAATAATAGCAGCATGACAAGTACGCCCACCTTGGTTAGTCACGATCGCGCTAGCTTTTTTCATAATAGGTTCCCAGTCAGGGTCAGTTTTGTTTGTCACCAAAACTTCCCCAGGCATGAACTCGTCAATTTTATGCACATCAAGAATAACACGAGCTTTACCTTGCCCAATTATTTCACCAACAGCACGACCGCGAACTAATACATCGCTACTACCTTTAAGTTTGAAGTTACGGAGAATGCTACCAGATTTTTGAGATTGTACTGTTTCTGGACGCGCTTGGACGATGAACAGTTCACCAGTGAGACCGTCTTTTGCCCATTCAATATCCATTGGGGTATAGTGGTCGCGCACTTGAGAATAATGTTCTTCAATAATACAAGCCCATTTTGCTAGTTGCAAGATTTCGTCGTCATTGATGCAATATTTTTCCCGTTCGGAAACTGGTACTGGCACGTTTTTGGTAAGTTTGGAACCGCCGATGTCATAAATCATCTTCAGTTCTTTTGTACCCAGGCGTTTTTCCAGGATGGGGCGGAAATCTTGTTTGAGGGTGGGTTTGAAAACAAAGTATTCATCTGGGTTGACTGCCCCTTGGACGACATTTTCACCTAAACCGTAAGCTGCTGTTACCAGGGCAGCATTTTTGAATCCGGTTTCAGTATCTATGGAGAACATTACGCCGGAGGAAGCAAGGTCAGAACGTACCATTTTTTGCACACCCACTGACAAAGCCACGTCAAAGTGGTCGAAACCTTTGATGGTGCGGTAGGAGATGGCGCGATCTGTAAATATGGAGGCGAAACATTTATGGCAAGCTTCTAATACTGCTTCATCACCGTAAATGTTGAGGTAGGTTTCCTGTTGTCCGGCAAAACTCGCATCCGGTAGGTCTTCAGCAGTTGCGCTGGAACGTACTGCTACATCTATTTCTTTGGTATAGTGTTCACATTCTTGTTTGGAGTTACCCTCTAGTTTGTCGCAATATTCGGCAGAAGTTCCGTAGCGATCGCACATTTGATGATATGCTGCGACTATTGCTGATTCTAACTCTTCTGGAAATGGGGTGTCGAGAATCAGAGTACGAGCTTGTTTGCCTCGTTTACCGAGGTTCCTGACATCTTCTACATCTAGGTCAGCAAATAGTTCTCGCAGTTTTTTCTCTAAACCAGCTTTTTGGATAAAATACCGATATGCGTAAGCGGTGGTAGCGAACCCATTGGGAACGTTGACACCTTTGGGAGTTAACTGTTGAATCATTTCTCCCAGGGATGCGTTTTTACCTCCAACTAATGGAATATCTGCAATTCCTACTTCTTCAAACCATAGAACAAACGCTGTTTCTTTATCTGCTTTTGTTATGTTTTTTTGACCTAATAGATTCACCATAATTTTCTTCTCCAATATTTTATTTCTGCCCTATTGCTAGGCAGAATTTATTTATTTAGTTTTGTTTATTTTTTTGTCAAAATGTTAAAGAAAATGATTTATTTCTAGAATGTTAAGAAAAAAAAACTTATCGATCCCTTGTTGTTAAACTCCATAATTAAGCTGGATTTTTTCTATATATATTCTAGTTTGTGAGCTAGAGGAGGATTTTTTTCCTCCATCTATATACTATGACTTTCTAATTTAATTGCAAGATAGGCTCTGAAAATTTCTTTAGTTACAGAAAGTAAAAAATTTTGTTTTTTCAGTAGGAAAGGTTATTATTAAATAAAGATAAATTTTTAAGAGTTAGAATAAAATGAAACTTAAAAATCAGAATGTTCAATCGGATGTTAAAATAGCGGAGACTTTGTGTTTAAACGACAATTGTCCAATTCAGTTTGTATTAGGAATATTGGGTAGTAAATGGTCGGTATTGATTGTGCAACAGTTGTTGAGTGGCGATCGCCGAACTCACGAATTATTAGAAGCTCTACCGGGAATTAGCTCGAAAACCCTAACCTTAAGACTTAGGGAATTAGAAAAACATGGTTTGTTAGCAAGGCGCGTATATCCAGAGGTGCCTCCCCATGTTGAATATTCTTTGACAGAGAAAGGATTAGAAGTGCAACCAGTGATGATAGCTCTCCAGCAATTAGGGGAGCAATGGTTGGGCGAGACAAATTGTAATTATTCGATGGATAAGTAGGATTTTTTGAGGAGCGATCGCTCACATTCTCATATCAGAGCGGGTAGCAGCGAAGCCCCTCTGTAGGAGGGTAATATCATGTCCGGTTGAATAGACTTCTCCGGAAAAGAGGGAGTAGGGAGTAGGGAGTAGGGAGTAGAGAGAAAGAATTGATTATTTCTGTAGGATAATTGATTTAATTTTTGATTATCAGAGATGTCTAATAGTTATAAATAAGAAGGCAGGAGTCAGGAGTCAGGAGTCAGGAGTCAGGAGTCAGGAGTCAGGAGGAAAGAGGGGAGAAAGAAAGTATACAAAGGAGAACGTTTTTTTACCACTAATTATCCGGACATAATATAACTGTTATAGCGCTAGGGAGTAGGGAGTAGGGAGTAGGGAGTAGGGAATAGGGAGTAGCAGACTTTTCAAGGGTTCTAGGATTTAGAAATGTCCTAACCTTAATGCGTAGTGCTATAACAAAGTTCCTCTACAAGAGGCTAACTGAAATGACCCCTTCTTGCTTCTTACTTACTTATTCTATTTGTCACAAAGATTTTTCACGCTCGGTATTATATCTCACCAAGACAAAATTTGCTGTAATCTTGCTTACTAAGTACAGTCAAATTCCCCAGATTAAGAAAAAGAAAACTCTACAATTAGAGGATTTAAAGGATGGCATTCATATCATCCGATTTATCCGGTATCAACTCTACAGCAAAATTTTCTCATATCTAGATTATCCTAAATCAAAAGCTTTGTAGCTTTCTAATATATAAAAAGAATGATGGTTTAAAGTACCGGAGTTACAACATTAATTGATAATTTTTACTCTATCAATCGAAAAAATGTGATTTAATGGCTTTAAACAAATACGGTTCTGTTAAGCCGAAAAAAAAAATTTAGTTAAAAAACCAGCCAAAAAAGAAAATTTTAAAATAAAATAT
>JBCDJM010000419.1:0-5061 GCA_038747755.1 Cyanobacteria bacterium P01_H01_bin.35 | reverse complement strand
CCTCCGCATATTCGTGAAAAGCTAGAAATGGTATACTCTAAGAGACTGTTTGTTTGAGCTGGTTACACATCGTCAAACCTTTGATTTTCCCAAAATTTTCATGTATGGCTACTTTTCATAAATCATTTAGGATTGCTATAGTAGACTAATCAAATAGTTTTTAGCTTTAAAGGAACACAATGACTCGGCGCTATGCTCTACGGGATGACCAATGGGAACCTATCAAAGACCTCCTACCTGGCCGCACTGGTACGGTGGGAGTCACAGCCCAAAATAACCGTTTGTTCGTCGAAGGGGTGCTTTATCGATTTCGGGCTGGCATCCCCTGGAGAGACCTTCCCGAACGCTTTGGAGATTTTCGGGTCATCCACACTCGCTTTAGTCGCTGGTCCAAGACTGGAGTATGGGAGCGGGTCTTCCTTGCATTATCAGAGGAAGCCGATAATGAATATGCAGCTATCGATGCCACTATTATTCGCGCTCACCAGCACAGTGCCGGAGCCAAGAACAGCCATGGCGAAGCTGAAGATATTGGTCGTAGCCGGGGTGGTCTAAGTACAAAAATCCACACTATTGTTGATGCTAATGGTAATCCCATCTCTTTTTTTTAACTCCTGGTCATGCTCACGACCTTCTTGGAGCTTCGGAGTTGCTGCCCCATGTGGAAGCTGAAGCGATTCTGGCCGATAAGGCTTACGATGCTTTCTGAGCGAGTCAGAAAGCCCCTGACTGAGGGAGGCATTGAAGTAGTGATTCCCTCAAAAAATAACCGAACTAAACCCCATGATTACGATCGCGTATTGTATCAAGGACGCCATCTGGTAGAGAACTTTTGCCAAAAATTGAAGCAATATCGAGCTATTGCGACTCGTTACGACAAGCGTTCGGTGAACTTTTTGGGTGGAATCTACTTGGCAGCCTCTGTGATCTGGTTGCTCTAAACTTGGAACTACACATTATGCTCATTTTGTCAATTAGCCTATTTGATGACACGCCCTAATAATTAAGAGTTGATAGTCAATAATTAATTATTCATTCAACAATTAAGGTTTAAAGCCTCCCCTTTCAAGGCAGGGCTGTTTCATTCTTGGTTAAGGCTCCAGGGGAGCAGGGGAGCAGGGGAGCAGGGGAGCAGGGAGTAGGGGAAAATTTTCCATCCTTTACCCATGATTTTCCCCTTTCTTTATCCCTTAATAATTTTGGTGTGGCAATTGATTTTTCAGAAATTCTGTTGATTTGAGCAAGATTCTTTGGGAGCTTTATTACGGTAATGATGTCTCTAATTCTCCTGAATAATCTTATTTATTTAACTTTGAAACAGCCGTGCCCCTTGGATAGGGGATAAATCAAAAAAAAATTCCTTGAGCGCCAATCCTATCCGTTTCAAGAAGGGGTAATTATTAATTATTAATTATTAATTGTTCATTGTTCATTGGTGAACCACTCCCCTAACTCCTTAAACCCTAACTAGGCCAAGAATAGTTTGTAAGCTGGATTTTGGCTTTCGTCCCAATAGGGATAATCTAAGCTCTGGAGAAAAGTTTGCCATTCGGCAATCTCGTAGGGTGGGACTTGCATTCCCACCACAATACGTCCATAATCTGCCCCATTGTTGCGATAATGAAATAAACTAATATTCCAGTTGGGACTCATGGAGGCAACAAATTTCATTAATGCCCCTGGCCGTTCGGGAAACTCGAAACGGTAAAGTAGTTCGTGGTGAGCGAGAGGGGAACGACCTCCTACCAGATGACGCAGGTGTAATTTTGTCAGTTCGTCATCTGTTAAGTCTATGCTTTTCAAACCTTGGGTTGTAAATGTTTCTACTATTCTGGCAGCATCAGCGCGGTCTTTTATTTGCACTCCCACAAAAATATGTGCCTCTTTTTCCTCGGCAATACGATAGTTGAACTCAGTAATATTCCGTTTGCCAAGACAGTCACAAAACCTGCGGAGACTGCCTGGAGTTTCAGGAATAGTAACGGCAAAGATAGCTTCGCGACGTTCTCCCAGTTCGGCGCGTTCGGCGACAAACCGGAGACGATCAAAATTCATATTGGCTCCGCAGGCGACGGCGATGAGGGTTTCTCCTTGAATTTGTTTTTGTTCAACGTAAGCTTTTGCACCAGCGATCGCTAAGGCACCTGCAGGTTCAACAATGGAACGAGTATCTTCAAAAACGGCTTTAATGGCAGCACAGGTATCATCGGTTCCTACGAGAATAATGTCATCTACATATTTTTGACAGAGGCGAAATGTTTCTTCCCCTACTTGTCGTACTGCTACACCATCGGCAAATAATCCCACCTGTGGTAAGCGGACTCGATGTCCGACTTTTAAAGACTGTGACATGGCATCAGCATCAACAGGTTCAACACCAATAATTTTGATTTCGGGGCGTAACTGTTTGACATAAGCTGCAATACCAGAAATTAAGCCACCACCACCTATGGCAACAAATATGGCATGGATCGGTTTTTGGTATTGGCGGAGAATTTCCATACCTATTGTACCTTGTCCGGCGATAACATAGGGGTCGTCAAAAGGATGAATAAAAGTTAAGCCTTTTTCTTCTTCCAGTTGACAAGCGTATTTATAAGCTTCATCAAAAGTTTCGCCATGCAAAACAACTTCTCCACCTCTAGCTTTGACAGCATCTACTTTTAGTTGGGGGGTAGTTACTGGCATAATTATTATGGCGCTGGTGTTAAGGTGAGTTGCAGCGAGAGCGACTCCTTGAGCGTGGTTCCCTGCGGAAGCTGCAATAACTCCACGGGAGAGAATTTCACGGGGAAGTTGAGCCATTTTGTTGTAAGCTCCCCGGAGTTTGAAGGAGAAGACTGACTGCATATCTTCTCGTTTGAGTAAGAGGTTGTTGTTAAGACGAGTTGAGAGGTTGGAAGCCGCTTCAAGTGGTGATTCTTGGGCTACATCGTAGACACGGGCGGTAAGAATTTGTACTAAATAATCACAATACATAGTTGTTTTTTTTCTTAACAGGGAGTAGGGGGAAATAAGTGCGAGATTTTCAGCTCCTAGAGCTACAAAAAGTTAGTAGGTAGGTACACAAAATTAATTACCAATGGATAATGGATAATTGATAGTTAATCCCCAAAGGTTTAAAGCCTCTCCTTTTAAAGAGAAAAAGTGCTAGGACATTTCTCCATATTCAATCCTCTCGGTTTTAACCAGAAATAATTATCCATTATCCATTATCAATTAATGAAACATCTATACAAGCTGAATTTTTTGCCTTCTAAAGGTTCTATAGAACTAGAATAGGTCAATAATTTTGTTTAGGTACTATTTTATGTTGGGCTGACTATAGCAGAAAAATCAAGCTTCCTTCTGCTTCCCTACCCCCTACTCCCTAAAAAGACTTTTTTAGCAAACCCTAGACTAGCGAAAATTTTTTGATCTGAAGCACCCTAATGTATGGCTTTGTAATTTTTGTATTATTTAGTATTATTGTGCTATACGCAATAGTCAAATATATAATTAAATCTTATGTTTGTCGGTACTACTGAAGCTGCTTCTTTATTGAATATTTCTGCTCAAAGAGTTCGAGTTTTGCTTCAGGAAGGTCGGATTCAAGGCGCTCGGAAAATTAATGGTCGAAAGCCTGTTAATTTTTCTGTCAAGCGTGAGCCTTTAATGAGGATTCCAACTTCCTCGAAATGCTACAAAAGCTCCATTTTGATATTCTTCTGGGAAAGTTTCTTGATCATAAAATTGGAGTCCTAAAGGTGCAGAATGGGATTGAAATAAAACATCAGGAGTTTCAGTTTGAGCCACTAAATTAGGATTTTCTCCAGCTCTTATGGGGTCTTCCAAATTAGATGATAAATAAGCATACGGCCAACCATAAAATTTACCTTGTTCTAATCCTGTTAAATAATCAGGAACTAAATCATCTCCTAATCCATCACGTTCATTGACATTTGTATAAAGTTGACCTGTAATTGGATTAAAGTCTAAACCTACAGGATTTCTTAAACCTGAAGCAAAAGTTTGTTGATTAGAACCATCTAAATTCATTACTTGAACTGATGCTCTAGGTAGTGGTTCGACAGATACATTAGAGAGGGAACCAATAGAAACAAAAAGTTGATTATTTTCAGAAATTGCTAAGTTCCGAGTCCAATGACCTCCTGTGGGTAAATCAGCAATTTTTTCACCAGTACCATTAATTTGTATATCCCCAATATTGTAGGGGTATCTAACTATTGAATCTGTGTTTCCCACATAGAAAAAATCTTCAGTAAAAGCCATACCAAAAGGTTGATTTAATCCCTTAGTTTCTGAGGCAAAAATCTGATAAAAATCTGCTGTTCCGTCACCGTCTGTATCGCGCAATAAACGGATCTGATTTAGTGGGGTTTCTGTTACTAATACATCTCCGGTAGGAGTGACTGCTAACCAACGAGGTCTTTCTAAATCTTCAGCAAAAACATTAACTGTAAATCCATCAGGAACTTGCAAAGTTGGATTATCAGGACCTGGAATAATATCGGCAGGATTTGAAGCACTTTCACTGGCAAAAGGTTGTAGTAATGAATCTAGAGAAATGCGGATATTTTCTGATGATAATGGTTCGGTTGCTATGAAACTGCTGTTAAGGTTTTCATTGCCAGATGTATCTATAAAAGCTCACGGGGTGAAAAGCTAGTTGAAAGCTATATATAGACAGGAATTTGCGGAAAGGGAGCTGAAGAATCTTTCAACAAAAAGAAAACGCTTATTGGACTGGGAAGGGGTGTAGTGCGTTCGCGGAGCGTTTCATGTCGCTTCGCGAAACGCACTACACCCCCCACTTTAAGTTGATTCTTTATTCATTAAAAAGTTTTGAAAATAGTTAAAAATATGATAAAAAAGAGTTAGTAATTACAAATACAAATCAATAACAGGTGAATATATTAGGCTTTTATCAAGACCATCCACACGCAAAAATTGAGTCCATCTCAAGTATCAAGATTACAAATATTATTATACTTAATATCAGTATATAGCAATCCTAAATGATTTATGAAAAGTAGCCATACATGAAAATTTTGGGAAAAT
>JBCDJM010000418.1:0-5098 GCA_038747755.1 Cyanobacteria bacterium P01_H01_bin.35 | reverse complement strand
AGGACTGGGGCCAATTAGTATCATTTAATTCTATCCCAATTAGCAAACCGAATACCCGCACATCTCTAACAGATTTACACGAAGCTAGTCCATCGCACAACAAATTTTTGAGCAGTTTTTCTGATTTTATGACATGCTCTTCAAGCTGCATTTCTTCAGCTTTGCATAACACATTTAATACCGTGCGATAGCCAACGAGATAGTTATATCTTTCTTGAATCTCTTGAATTAAGCTTGATTCCAGAGCATTTAATTTCTGCTGAATACTGTCTGTATACTGTACGATGCTGAATGGAAACATCATGTCAGAAGTTCCTTTGCCTAAAACCAGCAAGTCCGGCTTCAACTCATACAATAGTGAGCGAGCAAATAGTCCTGTTCGGAACATTCCTGTTTGCACCTCATCAACCAACAATAAATAACCATACTTCTCACGATTTGTTTGGAGATATTTAATCGTAGTTTCTGGTATTGCTCTAACACCACTTACACCTTGTATTAGTTCAATTTGAACTACTGCAATGGAATACTGCTGCATAACTGCATCTAGTTGTTCCATTGCATCCTTAGCAAATGGATCGATATAAACGACATCGGAATAAAGTGGATCGATATTCTGTTTGTATGCACTACTCCAAGTTCCTGTCAATGCAAATAGAGTTTTACCACCAAAACCACCTTTTAAAACAAGAACATGTCGTCGAGGATGTTGAACTGTTAATGCAATTCTGAGGGCATTTTCAACTCCAGATGCTCCGCTGACAGCAGGTACTATATTCTCTATTCCAGTGTATTGGTATAACAAGTTAGTAAGCTCAATTTGCTCATCTTTACCTGTTATACCTTGTAATTCTTCTACATAATTTGGTGGATTATGACCTCTAACACTACAGGCAACACCACTAACACAATCAAAAATTTTGTTACCTTCAGAGTATACAAATCCACCAGAAGCCCTAACATCTGCCGTCATAAATTTTAGCAGAGCCGAATTGTAGTTATTACCAAATATTTTGGTGCGAAATTGAATATTATTGAGTATTAGCTCCAGATTTTCGGCAACACTATTAAAAAAAGTGCCATCTGCATATTCAAGACAGCGTATAAAGTGCAAACTAGAAATAGTATTAGGTTGAAAAGTTGTTGAATGGAATGTTTTTTTATTGGGTTGATTCCAATATTGGTAAAGCTTTTTTTGGGCTGTAAATGCACCAAAAGGAACTTCATTATTCACGAATGATTCATCAAAAATGGTGATGTCTGGAATAATTGTCTTTAGTGTGAATTTTGAATCTCTTAGTTGGGCAAGACTCTCACGAGTTACACAGGTAATTATTAAAGCTTTATCATCTTCTATTAGTGAAAGTATTTTTTTGGCTATATCATCACAAATGGTGAGTATAACTATGAAACCAAAACTATCCGAAAATCTATTTATATTTTTAATTTCTTCTGTACTACTCACTACAGTGAGACCAGGCATAAAATCAACATACTCATCTCTAACTTTCGTTTTAACGAATGATCCCAGACTATCCATAGGATCGAAAATCAACCCATTTGTTGGTTGCTTAGCTAAATTTAGGTTATAACGGACAAGTTTAATTGCTCCACTTAGAGCCTCATCAAAACTGTTGGCAAGGAAAGTCTGATAATCTTTCTGTTGATTCCATGTAGTTCTCACATATTCGCTCAGACAGAAACAAGTCTGTGCAACATATGGATTCAAATAAAGTCGATAGAAGTTGGGCAGCTGATTACGGATTATTTCCTGAAATGTTTCGTCTAGCGAAGGTTTATACATATTTATATATTTTAAAAATGTTTACCCAAATGATAGCGAGGCTCTGCGAAATGATTTGTAATATACTCTTTAATAACTTGGCAGTGTTTTCGAGAAAGCATAAAATCCACAGCTATGCAATCACAATCTGGAAATGGTGAGTTAGCGGAAATGCTGCGTTTAACATAGCGTATTTCGATTTTACGAATGGGGAGCGAGCTATGAGTTTGCCAAAATGTGATAAATTCTTCCTTAGTCAAGAAAAGTTCAATATTCCAGAGCAGATACCTGACAGGAGTATGCATTAACCAAGAGGTAACCGGATTGTTTTCAAGTTTATCCCATAGTCCCCCTATGGAATCACGAGGAAATTCCAGTCCCTCAGATATTATTTTCTCCTGAGACTTACTATAATACTTATTGATGTAAACAATATCGCTATCTGCCTTTGATTTGCGGATATCAATATTACTGACAGTATTGTCACATAAGGCATCAATTAAAACTTGACTATTAGGTTGTGACAATTTTACTTTATACGGGAAATAGCGGGCTTTCGGTTTGACTTCTAAATACAAGCGAAGTAGGATAACTTGGCTTGTGGTATTGAATATATAGTTTTGAAAAGTTTTTTCTTGACGGGAAGTAACGATGAATCGCTCTTCTTTAGGGTCGTAGAGTACTACCTTAACGATACTCTCAGCAATAGTTGTATAGTCAAGGGCATTTCCATGAATGGGAACAAAAAAAGCTGTACCTATAGAAATATGTGAGTAATTTGGGATAGCGTATATTTCTTGTTGTTTCGGTCTCAAGAAGTTTAAAGCCTTCAGAATTGTTGTACCGCAATCAACTTTAATAATATTTTCAGATATGCGAATGATGCGATCGCAATTTACTGTTGAAATGACGGTTTTTCCTGGATAGCTATAACCTAAATGATTTACACCATTATTGTAACCAACGACTTTCACATACTTAAGGTTATATTTGTTGACAAGTGATAACAACTCCCGCATGGAACTTGGTTCCAAGGTATCGAAGTTCCAAGTACGAGAAATAATCCCTAATTTTATCAACCAATTTAATAATAGTGCAGCTAATTGACCAAACAGCAAAAAACTAAGTAAAAAACAGAATTGACGCAAAAATGATTGTAATATATTTTTACTCCGGTAATCTTTTAAAAACTCCTTCCAAGGGCGATTTTCTCCCAAAATAGTAATAATCCGACTACGTCGCGATGAGGAATTTTGTTCTGCATCAATTGCCTCAAAAACTTTATCTCCACTGATACAGCAACTTCTAATATTGCTTGGAATCAATGGTGAAATAAATGCAAAACGTCGTAAGTTTTTTTCTGCCAACGAGGCATTACTGAGTATATGTCCACAACGAAAGATGACTCCACAACAGCCTACTTCTTTTAGGCGATGTAGAAATAGTTCCTCAAGTGCAATCGCTGTTGAATTCTTAGCAAAGTGGGATTGAAAAGTACTTATGATACTGATATTTTTAGCATGGTATCTTTTGATAAGCTCAAGGATTGTGTCAATTTTTTCTGGTAATAAATCCTGTATAAACACAACCATATCAGTTACTTTACTAGATATATTTGCTAATTCCTTAAATTTAGAGGAATCTTGAATAAAATAACCTCTTGAAATTAATCTTTCGATGTAGTCGGTAGATACTGAATGACTAAAATCAACAACAATTTTAATTTGATGCTTTGCCTCAGATGTTAAATTAGTCTGGGCATTATGCTCAAAAAAGTTAACTGAAAATAGGTTGTCCATATTTAACTTTCTCATTTGGTGAAATTAATATAGATTTTCTTTCATTTTGAGGAGGGAATAACAAAATAACTGTCGAACCTAATTCAAATGTTGCAAACCATTCACCTCGGTTTACTGGTATGGGAGAACAGAGATTTTTATTTGTGATGGAGTAACCTACAGGTTTGAAATCAGGAAGTGCAGGCAAAGTAATATTACCAACATCAGAACCAGCTATCATCACCAGAATACATAAACCAATGGTTGTAGAGAAAATGAAAATCATACGCTCGTTAAGCGTATAAACTGGAAATTCAGGATTTTGAAACGATGGGGTTACATGTAAACGCGCACCGGGGACATGTATAATATTTTCAATTTTTCCATCCTGTGGACTAAATACACGGTGGCAATCAGTCAGCGAGAGATAAGTAATTACATAATTCCAACCATCAAAAGTTTTCATTTTCACTTGAGGTAAAAGTGATTCAGGTAAATACTTAATACCTTTAAGAGTTATTATTTGTCCTTGTTCAATACACCCAACATCTTGAATAGTGCCATCACAAGGACAAAGAAGTTCGTACTTTCCTCTTGAAATAGGGCGATGCTTTGATTTCACTCCTCGCGTAAATAAAGAGTTTAGGGACGAATATTCATGTAAGGGAAATTCAGCTTCTTCTTCATTGATTCCAGGCGGGTATATGTTGTTAAATATCTGATATAGAAACAGGCGAAGTCTTTTTGTAGGCAACCACAATCGTGAGATTTTAATACAAATTTTGACAAAAAAGTAGCCCCACAATCCACCATTAGCCTTCTTTGCTTGTCTATATTCTTCACGGCGGATTTCATTTTTTTTAGGAAGAATACTCATTAGGTAGTTTCTTTTCTAAAAACCTTAAAGGAACATACTGATAGATTGCAACAGTTATAAAAATAGTTAATCCTCCTAAAATAATAAACATCAAAGCAATACCTCTACCAGTGCCAGTACCAATAATTTGTCCTACGGTTCTAGTTAAAAAACCATTAGTTATCATTAAAGGTTCAAATATATTATCAGCTAATGGACCTGCGACTAGATAAGCAAGGGGTAAACAGGAATAACTAATAGCATTATTAAAAGCAAAAACTCTTCCTTGTGAATCAGAGGCAACTTTTTTTTGAAATATTATGTTAGAGCAACTATTGATAAAAGGTAATGCAAGAAAAAATAAGAACGCAGCAATAGTAGATAAATAGACAGAAGGATAAACTCCTGCAAGTATCAGAGAAAATCCATTGAGCAGCATAAAGCAAAAGAGTATGTTGATATAGTTGTGCGATCTATTTCCCCAAGTGGTCATAAGCATACTACCTATAAGCATACCCACACCGCCAAAAGACATGATTTTACCAAGTTGGATTTGTGATGCGAAGGAGAGTACTAGGGGATAGATGAGTATTTGAACAATCCCTAGAAAGAAGTTACTAATAGCAAAAAACAGTGATAAAGACATTAATCCAGGACGAGCCCTTAGATAATAGAAACCGT
>JBCDJM010000417.1:0-5109 GCA_038747755.1 Cyanobacteria bacterium P01_H01_bin.35 | reverse complement strand
TTAAATATTTCTCTTGGTCGATTGGATATGGCGTTAACGGAGTGGCTCTGTTAAGAGCAGGAGACCTCGCCATCCCACCCTACGGGAAGCTCCGCTAACGACCGCTTTTTCATCCCCTATCCAAGGGGAGGCTTTGGACCTGATTTTTTGGTAAAAATATTTACCAAAATAATTGGGTTTAGAGCAAGGACTTTTAAGGTGAAATGTTTTTGGAGCGGGGCATAAATCCCCGTTACAAAAATCACTGTCAGATGTGTGTCTTACATTCTGTTTCCTTACGGATTCCGTAGGAAACGGAGACCTCAGAATTACACACTGGCTTCTAACTTCCCCTCCACCGGAGGGGTTAGGGGTGGGTTTACTTCTGGCTTCTGACTTCGTTACCCCATCACCCATCAGTTGTAGCACATTAATCTGGATTATATAATTTTGAGGCAAAAAGAAAGAGGTATTTCAATTTCCAGATTCTCTTTTTTCTATCTAACCAAGAAAGGTTATATTTTTGCTAATACTGGTATTAAATATTGAGTTAAGGTAAAAGCGTCTACTCCTAATTCGGTTCGTTCTTTTGCTGCTAATATTGCTGCTTGGGCGTGCCACCAAACTGCTGTTTTTACAGCTTCAATTGCAGGGATTTTAGTTGAAGTAATAGCTAATAAACCTCCGACTAATCCTGTCAGTACATCTCCACTTCCTCCTCTTGCTAATGCCGGGGTGCTTTCTGGATTTATCGATATTTTTTGATTATTGGCAATAATTGTTTTTGCTCCTTTTAAAACCAGGATAAGATTACTATTTTCTGAAGCTTTTTGAGTAGCTAATATCCGATTATTGAGTTGATTTACTAAGTGAGGAAATAGACGTTTAAATTCTCCTGGGTGGGGAGTAATAATTGTTGGTGCTTGACGTTGATTTACTAAAGAGTTGTTGGCTAAATTTCCACAAATATTTAAAGCATCAGCATCTAAAACTAGAGGGCAATTTACAGATAATACTTTTTCTATTATAGATGTAGGTTCTATGGTTAAACCAGGTCCGCAGGCAATGGCTTCAAATTTGCTTAAATCTATATCTTTTGGTAATTGTTTTATTGCTCCAGTTTCTGTTTCAGGACAACCAATAATTAGTGCTTCTGGTAAGTGATTATTTAGTATAGGTTTAATTGATTCTGGTACGGCAATTGATAACATTCCTAAACCTGTTGCTCTAGCAGCTAATCCTGTTAAAATTGCAGCTCCACTATAACGATGGGAACCTGTAATTAATAATAAATTACCATTTTTATATTTATAGGTTGCTGGAGGAAAAGGTAGAGGTAAATTTTCTATAGCAGATGTTTTTGTAATTCTCTCAATTGTGGGAGAATCTCCTAAAATTGCTGTAATATCTGCCACAGGAATATCAAAGTCAATTAGTTCAGATGTACCAATATATTCTAGAGCTTGGTCTTGTAAAAATGCTTGTTTCCAAAGACCTAAACAAAATGTGTGGGTAGCACAAATAGCTGTTCCTAAAAATTCCCCTGTATCTGTATGTATTCCAGAAGGTAAGTCAATGCTAAATATCTGTTTTTGCCAATTATTAATTTGATTGATATCTTCAGCTAAATCTCCAGAAATTTCCCGTTCTAAACCAAAGCCAAATAAACCATCTATGAGCAAGTCAAAATTTTTGAGCGGGGAAATATTTTCGACAAAATTAACTCCTAGAGATTGGAGATATTTGGCATGAGAATTTGTTAGTTCTTTCCGTTTGGCAAAAGGGCAGTAAACTATTATTTCATAACCTTGAAAATATAATTCTCTGGCGATGACTAAAGCATCTCCGCCATTATGACCAGGACCTACTAATACACCAATTTTATTAATATTAGGATTCAATAATTCTAGGATTTTTCGTGTTAGTAATCCTGCAACTTTTTCCATTAATGCTGTTACTGGCATTCCAGCAATAAATATGCGTTCTTCTATTTGTCGCATTTGTGCGGCAGTCACTACAAATTTAGGGAGTAGGGAGTAGGGAGTAGGGAATAGGGAATAGGAAGTAGGGAAATTAGACATAATATATTCTTCAATTTTTACCTAGAATAGAATCGTTAAAAACATTATTTATTAGTTAATAACTGAAATATTGAGGAAGTATAACATTTCTAGGGAGTAGGGAGTAGGGAGTAGGGAGTAGGGAATAGGAAGTAGGAAAATTAGACATAAATATATTCTGCACTCTTTGCCTAGAATAGAATCGTTAAAAACATTATTTATTAGTTAATAACTTAAGTATTGAGGAAGTATAGCATTTTTAGGGAGCAGGGAGTAGGGAGTATGGAAATTAGACATAATATATTCTGCACTCTTTATTTATTAGTTAATAACTTAAGTATTTAGGAAGTATAACATTTCTAGGGAGTAGGGAAAAAGAATGTTATAAATAGTTTCAAATTTTAGATGTTAAATAATTTCCCAAAATTAATTTAGCTTCAAAGTTTTGAGCCTATAAAATCTTAATCCATGACTTTTAACTTCCATGAAATAATATAATTCATATCACTTGGAAAAAAGAATGCTACAAAAAGGTGTATCTTGAGCGGAGATGCTTAAAAAGAGCTGTTCCAATTCATTTAATACATATATATCTATCATTTACCCCTTTTTTTTGAATATTTACAACTGATAACTGAAATGACTCCCTCCTGCTTTTTCCTTCTTACTTCTTCTAACGACCAAAGTAAATATCTACATTAATAAACCCTGAATCTAATAAATAGCGTTGCCATTTTTCTGCTATTTCTCTCTCTTCAAAAGGTCCTATCGCTACATTTTCTGGTGTTTCTGTTACCTGAATTCCCTTGTCAGGAACTCCTAATAATCCCAATTTATATGTGATTAGAGCTAAATCTTTTGACTTACTAGGAATTAGTAAGTAATAATTTTCTGTATTACTAAGTCCATAAGCTATTAAATGTCTAACTGGAGGATATACATTACGGGCTAAAGTTGTAGGTCTTAAAGGGTCCCCAAATGCTTCTCCGGGGTTGCGTGTTGAATATTCTCCATTAATGCCTTTTTCTGCTAAATAATCTAACAAATCTAAGGCAAAAAATAATTCAGAAAAGCTTCCGACTTGAATAACTCTTGCGTCTCCAAAAGAGCGAAATACTGCTCTTGGTTCAATTTGTTGCCGAATAATTCCTAACAAAATTCGACTTTCTGACTCAATATAAACAACATATCGTAAATTGGGAAATGGATTAGGTTCGATAGGATTAAATATTGGTTCTTGTGGTTTAGTTGAAGGTGTTCTGGTTGGTGGTGGTAATTTTTCCAGAGGTTTTGGATAACTATAAATTTCTGTTATTAGTATTTCGTTTTTTGATGTGTTGTTGTTGGGAATAAAAATTGTGTTTTGGCTTTGATTTTGATTGTTGGCGAAGGTTTTAGTTTTGATGACTTCTCCTTGAGATAAAGTCTGGTAACTTAGGGCTAAAAATCCTCCGAATATAATTGAGAATAATGACATTTTTGTTTTTTTGTAGTATAATATTACATAATGTTGATTTAGCATAGTTAGTTACTTTGATAAATGATTAATTTTAACTGTAGAAAAAAAATCTATAATCAAGATAAATAAATATAGTTTTGATTTTATAGCAATCCTAAACAGGTTGTAATATTTTATCGTAGGGGTTTGGTTTCCAAACCCAAGTAAAAATGGGATTTGGAGACCAAACCCCTACAGTTTTTTTTCACAAATCATTTACAATTGCTATATAAACTTAAATCCAATGAATAAAATTATAGTCGGTCTTTCTGGTGGAGTTGATAGTTCCACAGCAGCAGCAATATTACATTATCAAGGATATCAAGTTGAGGGCTTAACTCTTTGGTTAATGAAAGGAAAAGGTCAATGTTGTTCTGATGGAATGCTTGATGCTGCCTATATTTGTGAACAATTAGGTATTCCCCATCATATTGTCGATACTCGCGATTTATTTCAGGCAAATATTGTTGATTATTTAATAACAGGTTACAGTGCCGGAATTACTCCATTGCCTTGTTCTCAATGTAATAAAACAGTGAAATTTGGCCCTATGTTGGCTTATGGCCGTGAAAAATTAGGTATTGACAAAATTGCTACGGGGCATTACGCACGAATTGATTATGATTCAGAAAGCGATCGCTATCTATTAAAACGTGCCGTTGACCGAAACAAAGACCAGTCTTATTTTCTGTATGATTTAACACAAGACTTACTAGCAGGTTCCGTATTTCCTCTAGGAAAAATGGTCAAGAGTGAAACCCGACGCATTGCAGCCGAATATGCTTTAAAAACTGCTGATAAAGCAGAAAGTCAGGATTTATGTCTGGTAGAAGCTAATGGTTCGATGCGAGAATTTTTGGATAAATATATTACTCCCCATCAAGGTGAAATAGTTGACCAAGAGGGGCGAGTTTTAGGACAACATGATGGTGTCCATCATTATACGATTGGCCAAAGAAAAGGTTTAGGAGTTTCCGCCCCTCATCCTTTATATGTGATTGATTTGGACCCAGTGATGAATAGAGTGGTAGTGGGCGATCGCGACAGTGCGGCCAAAATGGAGTCTACTGTGAAGTTGGTTAACTGGGTTTCTATTGCTCCACCAACTACTCCAATACGCGCAGAAGTGCAAGTGAGATATCGCAGTTTACCTGTAGCTGCAAATATTATTCCTTTGGGAATTAATGAGGAGAAACCCCAAGATGGTTTTCGAGTTAAGTTAATGTTTGAAGAAGCAGTTTTTGGTATAACTCCTGGTCAAGCTGCGGTTTGGTATGAGGGAGATATTTTGTTAGCTGGAGGGATAATTAATAATGAATAGTGGATAATTAATAATGGATAGTGGATAGTTGATAGTGGAATATTAAAACTCTCTCTAATTATCAATTATCCATTGGTAAATATTAGTTTTTAGTCTGGATTTTAGTTGATTATTAAAGCTGAAAAATCGGACTACTATAACTGAATTCAGAAGTTAAATTTTGCTGTAAATATATTTGATAATTTGAGAATTTATGGGCTAGTAATGGTGAGTGCGATAAATTATCCATAATTATATAAATTATTTATAAT
>JBCDJM010000416.1:0-5111 GCA_038747755.1 Cyanobacteria bacterium P01_H01_bin.35 | reverse complement strand
CAATTTAGCGATCGCCCTCTTGATTTTAATTCTTTGTCTTACACCTGAATGCGTAGTGCTTAAGAAGCAATTTCTAAAATCCTTGCCCTATCTGACTTAAAAAATATTCAAATTGAGCATTAAAACCTGCGGAATGTAGGCTCAAAATATTAATTCAGAATTTTATCAACCTATCGGTACTTATGTAGGGCGGTTAATTTTACCGACTGCTGAAGAAAGGGAAAAAGTTAAAGGTGTATTACTAGAAATTCATACAGCAGATTCGGCAAATCAACACCTCATCGGACAAATTGTAAATTTACGTTGGAGCGATGATCCTAACTTACAAACTTATGTTCAGCTTGTGACAACAAATGTTAATTTTGTCGAGCAGGTAAGGGTAAGTAAGCAACAGGGAAATATTCATCCAGACCGAATAAATAATTGGCAAAATGTCGATCCTCTAGAATCTTTAGCAGGTGCCAGACCAGAAGATGATGTGATAGTAGCTTTACCTGAACCTGTAATAGTTGAGGATACTGGTGCAGGTCGCCCAAATCTATATATTAGTCGCGAACCGATTCAAATTTCTGGTCGTTTTTATGGGTTGGTGAAAATTCAAGAGTTTGTCGGCGACGATTTATTTAAGGTCTCTCACTATAACCGCAACTCTCAGGAATTTGATGGTATGGAGGAAATTGTTTATATTCCCTCGGTGGTTGCTGACCGTAATGGTGTTTTGCCTTCTACTAATGAAGGTTTAGAAAATTCTCCTGTAAATGCCCGAGGTTGGTATATTTATGGAGCAAAAAATGCCGTAGGTAAATTTGTCGTACAGGCGATCGCTCCTCGTGCTTTATTTTCTGTTCAACCTCAGACAATAATTTCTGGAAAAAAAGCCACCTTAGATTATATCAACCATAAATATTGGCAGGAGGAAGTTGCACCGAAAGGTAATATTGCAAATATTTTCCTCGACCTTACTGAAAAACCAGAAGAGAGTGAAATTTCTGATGTTCCTATTTGGCAAGAAGGGGAACGCGCTCTTTTTATGCACGTTTATGGGGGTATTGGCGGAAAAAAACCAGAACTTTCACCCTTGGGAATATTTTTCGGTCATTTTGCTTTTGGTATTGCAAAGGTAGTGCGGGAACCTCTGACTAATGAACTTCGGTTTAATCTGGAATATCGACAAATCTACACTCATAACTGTGATGGAATTATTTCCGGTACTTTATCTTGGGCAAGATATATGGGCGATCAGCAATGGGGATGGTTAGGAGTTCGCCCTACTTCCGAGATTATTATTAAGTTCAAACCTATGACTGAAGATTATGATTTTAATGGCGTTAAATTTTCCCCACTTAATTATATAGTGCAAGAACTTGATGTAATGGCAGCTCGTTATCGGACTGGGGATGGTAGAGGTACTACTTCTGTCAGTCCGATAAATTCCTGTGTACAAGATTCTAGTCAAGCACTCTATACAGCTTTGAACCGGATGGTCGCCCAGTTGAAATTAAATCCCCTAATTATGAAATGGTTGAGGGAAAATCCCGATGATGAACAAACCCAAAGATTTAAACAGTTGACTAACCTAGTCAAAACTTTAGAAAATCACTTAACACCTTTAGGAAAACCACGAACAGACTGGCGTTATGAAGCAACAACTTTAGGAGGTTTCCCTGTAGAAACTCCCCTCGAAACTTTAGGGGAAGTTGCAGCAAGCTGGCGATCGCTCCTACCTCGATTTACTAACGACCAACTAGCAATGATTTTTCTCCAGTTTGGTGCTTCGTTGTCGATATTGCGTACTAATCAAGTAGGTGGTTTTAACTCAAGTATTGAACCGATAGTGCCTACTGATTTTGTTCTGTTTGTTCCGAGAGTGAATAGGAGTAGAGAGTAAAGAAGTTGGGGAGTTGGGGAGTTGAGGAGATGGGGAGGTGGGGAGTTGGGGAGTTGGGGAGATGGGGAGATGGGGAATATTTTTGAGCCTTTTTTCTCATTCTCTCTCCCTCAATACTAAAGGGTGAAAGTGAGTTTGTATTTGATTTTTTTCCTATTGGTTTAGTTTATCCATATTTTTGATTGATAATTTTCCGCAGATTATTCATATAATTCAATAATTCAAATCCTTTCTTTCTCCTGACTCCTGAATTCTGAGTCCTGACTCCTCAGCGATAGGATAACTAATTACTCAGATTCTATATAATACCAAATCCTAAAAGGAACGCTATACTTGAATAACACTTCACTTATTAAGTAATTAAACTAAGACAATTACTTTTTTGTTAGTTTGAGTAAATTTAGCATTAATTATTCTTGTTTGTAGGGACGTTGCATGCAACGTCCCTACCTCCCCCACTCCCCTACTTCAATCAAATGTAGAAAAGTTTTTGAGAAATGGTATAACAAGCCACTAGCAATGATTTTTCTCCAGTTTGGTGCTTCCTTATCAATCTTCTGTACTAATAGACATCTCCAATAATAAAAAATAAAATCAATTATCCCACTCTTATTCATCAATTTTTTCTCCCTGCTCCCTACTCCCTACTCCCTCTTTTCTGGAGATGTCTAATTAATAGCGCTCAACAACTCGACTAATTCTTCTTTCTTCTTTTTGGTATAGCCAGGTATTTCTTGTTTTTTTGCCATTTTTTTCAACTCTGTTACTGTCATACTATTCAAAACATTTCGGTCTGTTATTATTGCTGGTATTGGTTGGGGAGTCAGATAGAAGACTTCTTTTAAAGCATTAACTTTCGCCTTCGTAATTCCACATCCTAATTTTGTGATTGGTTCCAGGCTTTTCCAATATTGACGTGGTGCTTCATCAATACACTTTGTTGCTTTTTCTAGGTCAACTTCTTTAAGTTTGCTATCTGCTTTTCCGATTAAATATTGAAGCGCCGAGCTAATTTCGTCTTTTGTAGCAGTGGAAAGATTTACTTTTTCTGGTTCAGGTATTGGTTGGGGAGTCAGATAGAAGACTTCTTTTAAAGCATTGACTTTCGCCGTGGTAATTCCACACCCTAATTTTGTGATTGGTTTAAAATCTTTCCAATATTGACGCGGAGCTTCATCAATGCGATTTGTAACTACTGGCAATTTAACTCCTTTAAGTTTACTATCTGGTTTTTCGATTAAGTATTGAAGTGCTGCTTTAATTTCATCTCTTGTGGCAGTGGAAAGATTTATTTGTGGTATTTTTTCCCCAGATAAAATTTTGCTAATTTTTTCAGTTTCCTCACTTTCATCAGCAATAATACACCAAACTTTTTCTAAACCAGCAGCTTGGGCTACAGCAAAAATAAAAGAATTGCCAATTACTTCATATTGATCTTCTCCTACTTCTTTAACAATGACAGGTATCCAATTTCTCCCACCAGTTTCATTCATAAATCTTGCCGTTGATGAAATTAAAAATTCTGGAGCATTTGTTCCATCTTCCAGTTCAATTTCATCCATATAAAGATGTATTAACTTACCAATTTTACTCAGATTGCTCATTGTAGAAAATACTCCTTAACCAAACTCTTGTAATTGTCATAAACCACCTTATTTTTATAAGCAGCAGGTGTATGAAGAAAAGCATAATTTGCTATAGCTGCATGATAAGGCAACTCAAATATTGTTCTGTTTTTATTTGCTTTCCTATAGTAAGGATAAAAATATGGTTGAAGGTTAAACTTATTATTTGAATTCTTTTGAGCATCTTGAATCAATTTATCAATATAGGTTTGAACACGTCTTTTTTGAGGTTCGCTCATTTTTCCGCCGTTGAAAAAAATCGGCAAAGCTATAGGTCCGAAATCTCTATTTTTTCTTCTTGCTTGTTGAACTTTGGGTATATATTCCTTGATAGTTTTAGCAGCATTTTCTAGAGAAGGTAAGCTATTATGTTCTACTGGAAGTAAAACTACATCTGCTGCATAAACAGCACTGACACTAAATATTGACCAGTTAGTAGGAGAATCAATCAAGATATAATCGTAGTTGTTTTTTAGTTGCTCTAATTCTTTACTTAATCGGTCAAAAGTAATTTCTTGTGTAATATTATCCCAATTAAAATTGCTAAGTTCTTCATGCACAGGAATCACATCAAAACCGTATTCTTTTTTTGATCTTTTATAGCCGATGTAGGGAGAAATTACATCTCTAACATTAATATTTTTATTTATTAAGGAATCATAAAAAGTAGGTGTACTTGGTTTAATTGCTAGACAATTTGTCATGTCTCTTTGATTCGGATCAAAATCAACAATCAAAACTTTTTTACCAGAAAGTGATAGAGCTGCTGCGGTATTAACTGTAGTTGTCGTTTTTCCTACCCCACCTTTATTGTTATAAACTGCTACTGTTAATGCTTTTCGTGGTTTATCAATTCTTTCTTTAATTAATGTAGCGATTTTGATAATACTTTCTGGGTTAATTTCCAGACAAACTGTTGCCGGATGAATTACTTTTCCATGCTTTCTAAATAATTGTATGTGATTACCATTAGTAATTATTCCCCACTTCACAGATCTACAATTTTCTGCTAATAAATACCGTTTTATTTGTTTATAAATCTCTTTATATCCTTTTGAACCAGCAGCTAAATTAATATTCCGAGCTTTCAATTCTACAAGCACATCTGGATTAGTTGTGGTTTGATTAAATATGTCATTTTCCCTATTATGACGTAGAGCATGATCGACTGGATTCTTATTATTTACTGTAGGAAATTGAGGTACTCTTTCATTTTCTTCAAAACCTAAAAAATTAAATAATTTAGATGCAAAAATATCACTAACTTGTGCTTCATTTGCGTCCTCCGGCAGATTTTTTGCCAAAGCATCTACAAGGGCTTGATTTTTTACAGCATTATCCATCTGTCGTTTATTTTTGCTAACTCTAATTATCAGTTTATCACGACAAAGACGGGAAAAAATATAAATTTTATCTACCCACTTACATCTATATATATTTGTATGCTCGACAAGCGGTAATCGGGTTAAAATTTGTATCTACAAATTGCACTCTACTAAAAGTATCAATCCACAAATGAGCGCCACACTCTGCTGCTTCGTGAGGACTATATACAATTCGGCAAGGACCTTTAATTTCCAACTGATAACCATAGTCAT
>JBCDJM010000415.1:0-5166 GCA_038747755.1 Cyanobacteria bacterium P01_H01_bin.35 | reverse complement strand
GTCTTTTTATTCCTTGTTCCCTTAAACCTAAAATGTAAGCATTCAGCCATAATATCTTGATAAGAAGGAGATTTCAATAATGGATAATGGATAATGGATAATGGATAATTGATAATTACCTCTCCCTAAAAGGAAGAGGATTGAATAAAAGGAAAATTTTTTCTTGTTTCTCCTTTAAAGAAGAGGCTTTAAACCTTAATTATTCGGTAAAAGCAACCCTTGAAATTGAGAGATAATTAAAAGTTACTGCCAAAGTACCCTCCTTTTAACTTAGTAAATAATTATTTATTATTGGCTTTTAAAGCAGTTCTGAGTCAGGAAGCTAGCTGACTGCTAAAGGCTGAACTATTACCCTGAAATTTTGTACATTACGCTTTTTGCGAATTGGTATATCTAGCTCAATTACACATAGCTATATCAAGGATAAAAGTTAGAAAATTTTTTATTTTTCGTGGGTAATTGACTTTAATTTACTGAATAAAAAATCGATATTCAGTTACTCGATAAGCATAAATATTAAAGACAAATAAGAGTAAAAATTGAAACAAATTGATTACCTATTAATGAGAATAATTCAGTAGTATAGATGTATAACTCGATCAGGGGGAAAAAATGAAGTTAGATAATCTGTTTATGATGGTAAATAAAAATAAGTAAGTAGGTAGGCACGAAAAAGCTTAACTATATTAAGTTTTGCAAATCAACTCCAAACTCCTTCAGAAACTTAGTTTGAGGATAATTTACGTTTTGTTACATAGTGACAAGTTTTAACGCCTACCTACTTATCAGTTCACGACAAGAGTAAATTGAAATTAGGAGACTGCAGATGTTTAACTCCACTGAACTTTTGATTGATTCTTTCATAAAACGGCTAACTGATGGTTATCGTCATACTTATGGTGGATATAAATCAGATTATGCTGATATTATCGCCTGGGCGGCCGGGATGGCATTAGAAAATATTGCTAATGGTGATGCCCTCTATCACAATGTGGAACATACTATTCTTGTAACTTTAGTGGGACAAGAAATGTTGCGAGGGAAGCATATCCGTGAAGGTGGAGTATCTTGTGAAGATTGGTTACACTTCCACATTTCCTTACTTTGTCACGATATTGGGTATGTTAAAGGTGTATGTCGTCAAGATAGAGGGGATTTAAGATTGTATGCTACGGGGGTAGATAACATGAAAGTCAAGCTACCAAGAGGTGCTACAGACGCTAGTCTTACTCCCTATCATGTTGACCGAGGTAAGCTATTTATTGACGAACGGTTTGGAGGTCATAAGTTAATTGACGCAGAAATAATTAAGCGTAATATAGAACTGACTCGTTTCCCGGTACCAGCAGATAAGGATCATCAAGATAAGGTAAACTATCCTGGTTTAGTGAGGGGCGCAGATTTAATTGGTCAGTTGAGTGACCCTCGCTATTTACAAAAAATTAGTGCTTTGTTCTATGAATTTGAGGAAACAGGCCAGAATAAAATATTAGGATACAATAATCCTGGCGATCTACGTCAGGGTTATCCTAAGTTTTACTGGAATGTGGTTTATAGTTATATTAGGGATGCGGTTTCCTATTTGAATTTGACTCAGCAGGGAAAACAAATTGTTGCTAATCTCAGTGCCAATGTGTTCCGAGTAGAACATGATAATAGTGTGGATGAAATGGTTGCTGTCAGTTAGGGAATTGATGAATCAAGGGATGAATATAAGTGGAGTAGGTATTCTGCTCGCCTGAAAATATAAGGAACGGGCAAGGTGTACATACTGCAAAACTATTAAAATCATCCCGCATTTATGCAATGCCTGGGTTAGTTATCTTTTGGTAGTAAAGAAACCGGGTTTATCTATGTGCTGACTAAGGAAACCCGGGTTTTTCATAGCTAGTGATTTTCTTGACATACTCCTGGCGTTGCGCTTGAGCGACACCGCGAGATTCTTCAACTTGCAAAGAAGTCGCTGTTTATAAGGTCAGACCGATCCCCTGTTGTTTTTTTGTTATAACATAGACCACTATCCCATAGGAGGTTCTCTTAGATGAGAACGCGGTAATTGTCGGTGTTTTTGTTAAAATAACGTCAGTTCGACTCTGAATTTTAGTAATTGATAAATAATCTATCGACAAAAATCTTAATACCTAGTAAAATCAAGCAAAATCATTGAGAAATAACTTAGTTTAAGATGATTATCCAGAAATTGAGCGCTTGCCCAGAATTGATCGCAGGAGATGGAACTCATCTGCGTGAATTGCTTCATCCGAAGAATCTTCCCCTCCCCCTACGCTATAGTTTTGCTCATGGAATTGTTCCTGTGGGAAAAAGTTCAATCCTCCACTCTCTAACATCTTCAGAAGTATATTATATCCTCAGCTGTCAAGGAGATATACACATTGATGACGAAACTCAGGCAGTTGAAACAGGTGATACGATATACGTTCCACCTAATGCCAAACAATACCTTGACAACCGTGGGACAGAACCTTTAGTTTTTCTATGTATTGTCGATCCCTATTGGCGTGAAGAAAAGGAAACTGTTTATGGTGAGGAATTGTAAAATTCTCAGTTCTTAATTTTGTTTGAGTTATCAAAATGTTGGTTGAAGACCCGCGCTCTCCCGCAGGGGAGCGTCGCATGGGAAAACCAATCAATGTGGCGGGTTTAGATATAGTATGTTAGAATGTCAATGTTGAAAATTAAGCAGTAGATGGTTGAAAAAGCGTACAAATTTAGGTTTTACCCAACTCCAGAACAGGAGAATCTGTTAAGGAGAACTTTGGGCTGTGTTCGCTTAATCTACAACAAAGCTTTAGCAGCTAGGACTACTGCATGGTATGAGAACAAAGAGCGAGTAAGTTACAAACAAACTTCAGCCATGCTAACTTCCTGCTTTTTCCAGGAAGACTTGAATTTTCTAACTGAAGTCAGCAGTGTCCCATTGCAACAAAGTTTAAGACATCTACAGACTGCTTTCACCAACTTTTTTAGTGGACGGGCTAAATACCCAAACTTCAAGAAAAAGCGTAATGGTGGCAGTGTGGAGTTTACCAAGGCAGCATTCAAGTGGAAAGATGGTCAAGTCTATTTAGCGATCGGGTGCAGAACCACTACCTATTAGGTGGAGTAGGCAACTACCACCAGGTTGTGTACCTAGTACAATTACTGTCAAGCTTGAGCCAAGTGGCCGATGGTCTGTATCTTTGAGAGTTAATGATACCAGAGATTTAAAACTTAAGCCGATCAAGAAGCAAGTTGGTGTTGATTTAGGAATCACCAGTTTACTAACTACCAGCGATGGAGAAAAAGTTGCCAACCCAAAAAATCTGCAAAAGTTACATAAAAAACTAAGGTTAGCTCAGAAGTCCCTAGATAGAAAACCCGACAAAAAGTCTAATAATTATCAAAAAGCCAGGCTGAAAGTAGCTAGAATACACGCCAAAATTAAAGACTCAAGGCTTGACTACACCCATAAGCTAACAACTCGACTAATTAGAGAAAACCAAACGATAGTAGTAGAGGATTTAGCAGTTAAAAATATGGTCAAAAACCACAAATTAGCTAGAGCTATCAGTGATGCTAATTGGGGAGAATTAGTTAGACAATTAGAATACAAAGCCGAATGGTATGGACGGGAACTAATCAAAATCGACCGATACTTCCCTAGTTCCAAGCGTTGCTTTAATTGTGGTCATACACTAGAAAAATTACCTCTAAGTATTAGAGAATGGGATTGTCCAGAGTGTGGTAGTCACCACGACAGGGACAAAAACGCTGCAATTAATATTTTGGCTGCGGGACTCGCAGTGTCAGTCTGTGGAGCGACCGTAAGACCTGAAGAGAATAAATCTCGGAAGGCAGGTGCTATGAAGCAGAAAGCCCCTACCAGCGATGCTAGGGAATCCCGCGCTGTCTCGTGAGAGCAGCGTCGGGAGGATGTCAATTTATAGATATCTATATCCTTTAGGTTCTTTTAAGACTGTATTTTCCCCCATAATAGTCCGTTGAGTGAACTCATTGAAGAAAACATAAGGGATACACGCAGACCGCTACGACCTAGTAGATAGTAGGTGCTGAGTGAATTAATTTTTTTTGTGTTAGTTTGATTATTCATCATGGTTTTGGTACAGAGTTTTGAACGGGAAAATTTGGAAGATTATTTCAACACCAAAGAAGAACATTTTTATTATGGCTTATAACTAATTAATAATACTTGATATAAAACTTAAGCGCATAAGATTTTTTGAGCAAAAGATTTAATAATTCAGCTATACTTACAGCAGATTTCAGACTAATGCGGTACAACTGACAAGGTAAATATTTTTTGCTTGTTCACTAGCCTAATTCCCATCTTCCCTACTCCCTAAAAGTATAAATATATTTACCTCATAACTTCGGAAACTGGTGTAATATCAATGGCTGTAATATTAATATTTTGCTACAAAAAATTTAGATGAAATTCAAGATTCTGGCAATGGGGAAGTAGATATTAATTTGGCATTCGCCTTCAAGAATGGGTTTAATACCTCACGGGGTGACAAGCTAGTTGAAAGCTATATATAGAAGGGAATTTGCGTTCGGGGACTGAAGAATATTTCAACAAAAAGAAAATGCTTATTGAGAATGAAGGGGTGTAGTGCGAGCGCAGAGCGCTCGCCTACACCCCCTACCTAAGTTGAACTATTATTCAATTTATATTGGAGAATAATTGAAAAAACTCACCTTTATTAATTGATTGTTAATTTTAAATTACGGTCTAATTAACAACTGTATCTATTGCTTTTATCCCCCCTGTATTCATTGCTTTTATTCCCCTGCAATAATATATAAATTTATGAGGATTAAAACTCATTAAATTTTCTACTAATTCCCAGATAAAATTATCATTTATTGTCCAATAAATCCTAGATAATCCTACACAAAAACTACTGTGTCTTCTTTCTTTTCTACCTTTTTCATTGGTTCTTGATATATATTCTTGAATACCTTTATTTTTAATTTTTTGTCCTTGAAATGAACTAATTGTGTATGAAATAGCTATTAATAAAATTAAATTATTCAATCTTGTTTCATTCGCCTTCGCTGATTCTAGATTGTAACCACCAGTTTTATAGTCTTTAAACATTGCTTCAATTCCCATTCTCTGACTATATATTTTTTTAATTTGTC
>JBCDJM010000414.1:0-5233 GCA_038747755.1 Cyanobacteria bacterium P01_H01_bin.35 | reverse complement strand
TAAGTAGGTAGGCGGGAAAATTTATCACTATGTAACGAAAAGTTAAATTTAAGTTCTAGAGTTAAATTTAATACGTTGTGTACTGTATTGTCCTCTTTTTCCCCTTGCTGTCACTCCATCCATTACCCCATAAGCAAGGTCTAACTCATCCTCAAACATTCTTCCTGATAATTCATCTTGTTTGAGATGTTGCCACTCCAATTCAATTGGGTTCATTTCAGAACAATATTTCGGTAGAAAAAAGATGTATAAACCCTGAGTTTCCCACTTTGACCATAACTTTTGAACTTCGTGAGATTTGTGTATGGGGCCATTATCCTGTACTATTACTCTCATGCGTCCGAGTTTTTCTGCTTCAATAGCTTCTCGTTCCATCATCTGGATGTAAGATTTACAATTGACACCGCCGATTACTAGGCCATAAACAAAGCTAATTAGAGGTTGAAAAAGTCCAATAATACTTAATCTACGACCACGACGCTTTGTCTGTTCCAAACATTTTTGCTTACCTCGTTGATAATAGCTATAACTTGGTTCACTCCACATACAAAAACCTGATTCATCTAAATATTTCAAGTCGATTTCTCCGCTGCTGGCTGAGAGTTCCAACATTTCTAGGTCTGCTTGCTTAATTGCTCTTGCTTCTGGTTGTTGTTTCCTTTTGTGGCTTTTTCTGGTTCTTTTCCAAATGAAGCCCTTTTTTTGAGTACCCGTCTTAACCTGTCGGGACTCAATTTAATTTGGCGATCGCTTTCTAATTTTTTTGCCAGTTGGCAAGAGTTATATGTACGTTGCTCTTGTTTGAGGGATTGTTCCAAATAGACTATATCTTCTTCAGACCATCTTGGTTTTCCCCCTCGGCCTGGTCGTTCCCACAATCCTTTTTGGCCCAGTTTCTGCCATTGATGCAATACTGTTCTAACTGTTTTTAAACTCCAGTTAAAGTGAGCTGCTATTTTTTCTACATACCAACCATGGGCATTCAACCTGATTACTTCTGCTCGGTCTTTAACTTTCTGTGGTACATCCTCAGTTCTGAGCTTTAGTAGTTTTTGGTCTTGCTCAGGAGTGAGGAAAACCCTTAAACGAGCACCCATAAAAAAATCACCTTGATAAATACATTTTCCGTATTTACTTATCTTTACATAGTTTCCGTTTTTCGTGCCTACCTACTTAATTAATAATTAGGGTTTGCTGAAAAAGTCTTTTTTAAGCAGTGGGGGAACGGAGGAGTAGGGGAGTAGGGGAGTAATTTTTTTGCTCATCTTTTCCCTAAAATGCACTCCTTTTTGAGCATAAAGCAGCTGAAAACTAGGTACTTTTTCTAGACCTAAAAAGTCTAAAACCTTTCTCTGTAAATGCTTTAATATTTAATCAGCAAGCCCTACTTAATAACTGAAGTATTAATCAAGTGGAGTATGACTTTTGGGAATTCATATTATACCTTAATTTTTCGGTAAAATAATTGCTGTTGGAATGCTATACATTATTATTGATTTTACCAGAAGTTACTAACTTGATATCCTAAATTATTCAGCATAACTCTTAACAATGGTAGACTTAAACCTATTACATTAGTATGACAACCTTCTATCTTTTCAATAAATAAACCACCTTTGCCTTCTATAGCAAAACAACCAGCGCATTTTAAAGGTTCTCCAGTAGAAACATAAGCTTCTATTTCTTGATCATTGACAGGAGCAAAATGAACTTTTGTCATCCGACAAAGTACGATAGTTTTATTTTTAGCTAAATCAATTAAAGCATGACCTGTATATAATTCACCAACTTGACCACGCATTTTTTGCCAACGAGCGATCGCTTCTTGAGCATTAGCAGGTTTACCATAAATTTCCTCTTCAATAACTAATACTGAATCACATCCTAAAATTAAATTTGATTGTGTTTTAGATAAGTTTTCTTTGATTAGAGACTTAGCTATTGTTTCTGCTTTAGATTGGGCTAATGTTTCTACTAATTTTCTAGGTTCTGTTAATTTAACTGTTGATTCATCAAAATTACTAGGCATAACTATGGGGTTAATACCAACAGTTTCTAACAAGCGAAGTCTTGCTGATGAAGATGAGGCTAATATGAAGGTCTGAATTTCCATATTTTTAAGCGCACAAGCATAAAATATTTAAGAAAAATCTGATGATTTTTCAGGACTATAGCCTATATTTATTATTAATTTAGAATTGAGAATGCAGAATTCAGAATTAATTTTTCAACTCTAAATTTTTTAACTCTGGAATTTCTAAATTGATCGTTTTATAAATTCAAAATTTAAGAACTGAAAACTTAAAGCTATTCATTAATTTCTTAATTTAATAATTCTGGATTCTAAATTCAAAAAAGATTTATGAATTTCTTAATTTAATAATTCTAAATTCTACATTCATAAAAAGCTAATACACAAAGAAAGAGTTAATAACTTGCTGAAACTTATCATGCACTTTTTGCCAGCGTGCTTCAGTTGCAGAAATATTAATTGTAAAAAGTTTTCCTCGACTAACTGCCACACTTGCTAAATTATGACGTTCTCTTCCATCAGCAAGTTTAACAGCATACTCCAATTGATAATATGTTTTAGTCTTATACTCTTTTGCTTCGGCATTGACTAATTCTGCTTCTCGACCTGAATCTTTTGGTGCAATGGCATTTTTACTAAGTTTATATCCTACTTCAGTAGGAGTACCCAAGTCAGTCAAAGTCTTTTCTTCAACCACGGGACTAATAACTACACTAACATTCTCAGTAGCTTCAACTAAGTCATGGAATACTACATCCGGGCCATCAGAAAGTTTGACTTGGAGCCAACCGTTAGGATAAAGGAACTCATAACCATCGGTTGTATCCACAAAGCTTTGGAGTCCACCGCCTACAGAAACACAACCTGTTAATGTGAGAGCGATCGCTACTAAACATAAGGCCACAATTTTTTTTAACATTTTCTCTAATCTAGACTCTACATAACTGGAGTGGGGTTGAGTTAAAGTTAAATCCTACTCTTATTGCTCCAGTAAATTTATTGTCTCATTAAATCTTGATTAATTTAACTACTTGCTCAATTTAATTAATTTCAATAATGTATTTTTCACAAAAAAATAAAATTGTTCCTACTTAAGGTTTAATTTTGTACTGAGATGGTTATTTTTTTAAATGATACAAAATTATATTTTTAATCCACCACTTTTAGATATAAAATTACTTGTTTTGCAATAATAAAATTTTTCCTATTTATGATAGAGATGTTTGAAATTTTGTCAGCATTGATTCGGTGAGTGATCGGCGTTCCGAGAAGTAGCTAATACCATTTATCAAAAATCTTGCTATATTCGATTGGGTGGGTAAATGTGGGTAGTGTGAGAAGTGGGGGGAGAGGAAATGTAGTGATAATCTATACTAAAGCTCCTAATAATTGTAAAAAACAGACTTTTAATTTTGTTAACTACTTGACTATTGAAGTATAGCATTAATGCTTGGGAATTGGTATAATACCGATTTGATAAAATATTGCTAGATTTGCTTTGTTTTTAGGATAAATAAGTTATTAGTTCATTAATGGATAATCGATAATTACCTCTTTAAAAATTGATAATGAATAATTATTAGGAGAGGGAATAAAGCCTAATTGATTAATTATCAATTATCCATTGGTAAGGATTTATAATATCTATGTTTCTGAGAGTAAAAATGTTTTTTGACTAAAAATATTCTGACAAATAGAATGATTTTTTTATGTCAGCGAAATAATTTAATTTTGCCACAAAATTATCAGGAAAGTTACTAACAATTTTGTCATTATTTTACTGCTACTATCTATGCCTAAATTTAGTATAATATAATGTCTAATTTAACATCTATCAGCTATTAAAAAATTATCTTTGAATAAGGAATCAGATTTGAAAAATTGAGCGAAAATTAAAACTTACTCTCAAAATAAATTAACTAATATTACTCTTAGTTACTTCGTTACTTCGTTTTTTTAACTCAATGAAAAGATAAATGTGAGCCATTTTGCACTAAAAGCTGAGTCCTAATACCTGTATTTGGTAATTTATGAAAATTAACTCTTTTAATTGTTCAGCAGTTGTTAATATGTAATTTTGAAATAATTTTGAAACAATTTGAATGATTAATTACCTGAAAGGAAAAGTAGCAGATGTTCATAAAGGAAGTGGTCTGCGTGTAACTCTAATTTTAGAGGTTAATCAAATAGGTTATGAGCTACAAATTCTGCCTAGGTTGACTCAAAGTCTACAACCAGGAGAAGACGTCCAAGTTTTTACCCACCAACAAGTACGAGAAGACCAAATAGTATTGTACGGTTTTGGTACTTCTGCAGAAAGAGACTTATTTCGTCAGCTGGTAAGTGTCAGTGGTATTGGGGCACAATTAGCGATCGCTCTATTAGATACTCTAGAATTACCCGACTTAGTTCAAGCTATTGTGGGGGGAAATACTCGTGTATTAGCCAAAACCCCAGGGGTAGGAGCAAAAACGGCAGAACGTATTGCTTTAGAATTGAAAAATAAATTGGCCGAGTGGCGACAAGATGCAGGTTTGACTACATCAGTGCCAGTGGGAGTTATGCCCGCTATTCAAGAAGAGGTAGAAATGACCTTATTAGCTTTGGGATATACAGGTCAAGAGGTAATACAGGCATTGCAAGCTGTTAGTAAAGATGCTAATATGTCCAAAAATACCAATGCAGAAGATTGGATTAGGGAAGCTATTAGTTGGTTGAGTCGCTCTACTCAACTTTAAAGGATTTGTATAGGTATTTCTCAGAATAAATATTTATGATAGGATAAGTGATTGTGGTAATTTTTGGCAAGATTAGTAGAAATTAAACATAATGGTTCTCAAACAACAGCGCAAACAAGAAATTATGAGTGAGTATCAAACTCATGAAACAGACACAGGTTCACCAGATGTTCAAGTAGCTATGCTGACTGAAAGAATTAGTAAATTAAGCGCTCATTTAAAAAATAATAAGCAAGATTATTCATCCCAAAGAGGTCTTTTAAAGATGATTGGTAGACGTAAGCGCTTATTGTCATACATCCAAAAACAAAGCCAAGAACGTTATAAAACACTGATTGGTCGCCTTGGTATTAGAGGTTAAAAACTGACCAAAAAATAAGGTCTTAAACCTCCCCTTTTTAAGCTATCCTTTATAAGGAACTCGTGAAACCTTTGTAGGAGGGTGGGGAGAGGGGGAGGAGGG
>JBCDJM010000413.1:0-5242 GCA_038747755.1 Cyanobacteria bacterium P01_H01_bin.35 | reverse complement strand
CTATTTCATTCGTGAAAAGCTATAAATGGTATACTCTAATCAAATATTTGTTTGAGCTGGTTACACATCGTCAAACCTTTGATTTTCCCAAAATTTTCATGTATGGCTACTTTTCATAAATCATTTAGGATTGCTATATAACCAATGATTATTTTTCCTGGTCCTAAATCTTCAGAAAAATAAAGTCGCCAAGCACTAGGAGTCATCCGTAAGTGCCAACTAAAAAGACGTTTTTTACCATCAGGACATTTAATAGTTAGTTGTTGTCTAAACTGTTGAATTCTTGAGTCACTTTCTGTGGTTGTTTTGCTTGGTAAAATATTTGGATTAAAAGTTCCTGTTTGCCAAGTTTGACAGTATTTTTCAAGTTCCAATAATCGTTTCTTTACCTGTTGCAAAATTGGGTTGCCAATATTTAGGTTTTGTAACTGTTGTTCTACTTGTTCACAGAAGATTAAATTCGGAAAAAATTCTTGTCTCCTTTCCCATAGTACTTCTCCATCAACTTGCTTATCAAATAGTTTATTTTCGATGCGGTTTTTAATCCATTCAGTATGTTGTTTGACATGACTACTGCGACTAGCATGAACAATTTTTTCCGAGTAGTCAGTTAACTCTTCATTATCGTCTAATTCTATTACCTGAAGTTCCATAAAATCTGTATCCCATTGTGTTTCAGATAAGAAACTAATCACAATAGAATCACTAATTAAAGCAAAATGAAGACCCTCTGATAATTTTCCTTGATGTCGAACTTCAGATAATTCAGATTTCTGTTACAAATTCTGTTCCTTGTTTTCGGCGGTCAAAATAGTGTAATTGAACTTTTTCATGGTCAATTTTTCCTCTATAAACTGTTAGTCTAATTCCATTTAAAACATGGTCGCTATGAGTTTCAACTACAATTTGTACCCCACAACTAGCAGCAAGAGCTAATAATTCTCCCATTTTTGCTTGACCTTTTGGATGAAGATGTGCTTCAGGATTTTCTATTATAATTAAACTGCCCGGAGGAGATGAAAGAATAGCTACAATAATTGGTAAAGTGTAGCTAATTCCAAATCCAACATTAGTAGAACGATAAGGATTACTATCTCCATAATAGTATTGAATACTGATTAAATCTATATCTTGTTTAGGGTTTATTTGTAGGCGTGTACCAGGACTAATTTCTCCCATCCAAGCTTCAACTTGCTCTCTTAAAATTAGGGATTCTTCTTGTGGATTTCTTAAGCTAGGATTTGGTATAGTTTGATTTTCATTAACAAATAAAAAGTTTGCCGTGTATTCTCCTTTACTTCCTAAATTTTCTAGTTGTTGAACTTGGAAATCTGACATTTCTAAAAATAAACGAGGACCTAAACGTTCTGCTTGCAGATAGTGAAACTTTTTATTAAAAAGACTGGATTTATAAATATTAGAATTCACAGGTGGTGAGGCAAGATTTAGAACATCTTTTTCCAGATCATAGGAAAAATTCCAGCTTCCGCAATTGTTATTTTCCCAGGTAATTTCAAAACCAATAAAATCTTCTTTTGCTCCTTCAAATAGTGCATCTTGAGCAGTGCCTACAGAAACTAATTCACCGTTCAGTGCTAAACCTTGATTTTCTAATAGTCCTTGTTGATAAGATTGACGCATTAAAAGTAGTGCTTGTAAGACAGAAGATTTGCCTGTACTATTTAGACCAGATAGCAAAGTCAGTGGTTTAAATGATAAAAGCTGGTTGGCAAAAGGTTTAAAATTTTTTAGATGTACTGAACTAATCATTTATAACTTCCTTGATTATTTTTTCAATAGTTTCAAAACGATATTCTATCTTATCTTGAGCTTGAGAGATAGACTTAGCAAATTCTTGGTCTTGATCTACATATTTAGCAAAGTTATCTAGTAATTCTTGCTTGTGAGCTTTAAGCTTTTTAGTTTTTTGAGCATTAAGCTGACTAATATGAAATGACCAGGTTTCAAACAAAGCTTTATTAACTGGAAATTTTCTTTTTTTCTTAGGTTTACGGAAAGCTTCATCGCCAAATATTTCTTGACAAACAATCATAGTATTCTTGAATTTATTTTCAAGTCTTTCAATTTCAGAATCAGATAAATTATTAATTTTTTTCATGGCATTATCTAAAAATTCTTCTCTGCCATACTTCTCATAATCTTTATAAGAATTAGATGTAAGTATCACTGCTAAAGCACCCAGTATAAATTCCCGATCGTCCATGCGTTTGATTCGTGATTCACCCAGCTTAATAACATTAGTAAATTCTGGAAATTTAGAAATATCAAACAATAATTTTAAGACTTTACCAGGATTAAGAGCATGACGTATTTCTTGAGGAGTTAAACTTTCTCCTCCTGTATTAATACGTTTAAAAATATTGTACTTAACTTTAGCTGGTGTACCTGGTGCAATTAGATAGACAGTAACTTGAGTTTCTTCAATACGACGTTGATATTTACGAGGTAATTCTTGATATGTTTTACCATCAAGTTCATTACCAAGATATTCTAAACCTGTTAACCGTAAATTATTATCGCTTTTAATAATAAACTGCTTTAAAGCTGAAAGTCTTTGTAAACCATCTACTACTAACCATTGTTCTTCATCAGTACCATCTATATAAAAAGCTGGCAAAGGAATTCTAATAATAATAGATTCAATCAATCGACTTTTAACATCATCCTTCCATATATCAGAATGACGCTGAAAATCTGGGGCTAAATTAAGAGCTTTTTCATTGATTCTTCTTACTAACTGTTCAATTGTAGGTTCCCTAGTAATAATATTAATTTTCTCTGGGTTGTAAATCAAATTATCTTTTTCATAAGCTTCCTCCTCATCATTTTCTTCTTCTTGATATTTGTTTAGTTTTTCTTTACTTATCATAGATTTTACCTCTCTTTTTTTGTTTTGATTATACCATCTGAGATTAGACTAGATTGATAACTATCTATTTAGAATTGACAACTGCTATAAAGAAGTATAGTATCAAATACTATGCCTAAATTTTTCCTCTTTCTATTTACCTTAGTTTATTAATTTATAGATATGAGCGATCGCTCACAAAAAAACTTAATTCCGATAAAAATCTCATGTTTAAATCTAAATCAATTTATCAAATTATCCTCCTAATACTTATTTCCATTTTTATCAAAAATTTTGAGAATAGAAGTCAACTATTGAATTTGAATGCTATTTATGCTTAGATTAATTATCAACGTATGAATCTGAGCGATCGCTCAACCTAAAAAAATTAATTCTGATAAAAATATCATGTGTAAATCAAAATCAATTTATCAAACTATCCTCCTAACATTTATCTCTATTATTATCAAAATTTTTGAGGATAGAACATCAAGTATTAAATTTGAAGACTATTTATATTTAGATTAATTCTCAATGTCTAAATCTGAGCGATCGCTCACCAAAAAAAAATTTAATTCCGATAATTTCCATTTCTATCAAAATTTCATGTCTAAATCAAAATTAATTTCCAGAATTATCCCCTTAACACTAATTGCAATTTTCACAACAATTACATTGGTATTTGCCTCTAATCAAATTAGCAAAGCCCCACAAAAAACAGAAATTCGTGGTGTTTGGATAACGAATATTGACAGCGAGGTTTTATTTTCTGAATCAGCTACAAAAGCAGCAGTTAATCGTTTAGAAAATCTCAACTTCAACACACTTTATCCTACTGTTTGGCAAGGTGGTTATACTCTCTATCCTAGTCAAGTAGCACAAGAAGTATTTGGCCAATATTTAGACCCTAGACCTGGTTTACAAGGGCGAGACTTTTTACAAGAAATTATTACTGAAGCACATGAAAAAAGTTTAACAATTATTCCTTGGTTTGAATTTGGTTTCATGGCACCAGCATATTCAGAATTAGCAAGATTACATCCTAATTGGTTAACTAAACGTAGGGATGGAACTACTATAAAAATGCAAGGAAAAGATCCTAGAGTTTGGCTTAATCCTTTTCATCCAGAAGTACAACAATTTATCTTAGATTTAATTATAGAAATTGTGACTAAATACGATATAGATGGAATTCAATTTGACGACCATTTTAGCTTACCTGCCGAATTTGGTTATGACGATTTTACAGTTAAATTATATGAAAAAGAACTTCCTGGTTTATCCCCTTCTGATGATTATCAAGAAACTTTTTGGGTCCGTTGGAGAGCGGATAAAATTAATAATTTTATGGAGCGGGTTTCTAAAGAAATAAAAGCAATAAAACCAGACTGTATTATTTCTGTATCTCCGAATCCTTTGCACTTTGCTTTACCTGCTTATTTGCAAGACTGGTTTACTTGGGAAAGAGAAAAATGGATTGATGAAATTGTTTTACAGGTTTATCGTCCAGATATTAAACGTTTTATTAACGAGTTGGAACGAACAGAGGTTAAATTAGCTAAAAATAATATTCCTTTTGCCATTGGAATTTTGACTGGTTTGAAAAATAATTCTACTCCGATAACAACAATTGAAGAACAAGTAGAAGTTGTGCGGAAGAGAAATTTTGCGGGAGTATCATTCTTTTTCTATGAAAGTTTATGGAAGTGGGGAAAGGAATCAGAAAATATCAGAAATGAAACTTTGGAGGAAATCTTTAAAAACAACATTTCAAGACCACACATATCTGGTTAAAAAAAGGAAGGAAGTAAAATTTTTCCTCTCAAATAAATACTAGAGTCGAAATGGTAGAAATTTTTCCGACTTGGGCAAGGGAAAAGACTGGAGTTGGTGAATTTTTGACTCTCAAATAAATAGTAGAAGGGGAAAAATCGAAATTTTCTCTACCTTTGGCAAGAGGAAAGACTAAAGGTGGCAAATGTTTCTGACTTGGGAAAGGAAAAAGACTAGAAGTGGCAAATTTTTGACTCTCAAATAAATAGTAGAGGGGGAAAGGTAGAAATTTTTCCGACTTGGGCAAAAGGAAAGACTGGAGTTGGCAAATTTTTGACTTTTCAATAAATAGTAGAGTCGAAAAGGTAGAAATTTTTCCGACTTGGGCAAGGCAAAAAACTAGAAGTGGCAAATTTTTGACTTTTCAATAAATAGTAGAGAGGGAAAGGTAGAAATTTTCTCTAGCTTTGGCAAGGGGAAAGACTAGAATTGGCAAATTTTTGACTTTTTAATAAATAGTAGAGTCGAAAAGATTGAAATTTTTCCGACTTGGGCAAGGGGAAAGACTGGAGTTGGTAAATTTTTGACTTTTTAATAAAT
>JBCDJM010000412.1:0-5264 GCA_038747755.1 Cyanobacteria bacterium P01_H01_bin.35 | reverse complement strand
CGTAAATAGGTAAAAATCAATGATAATATTCTCAATAAGCTTCATTTTATTAAGTTATATAACAATTTAAAATAATTTTAAATTACAAATATAATCTATAAGTAAATCAGTTTTACTTATAAAAAAGCATCAATAGGAAAATGAAGTTAATTCACAGTAATTGACAAATTTGAATAGATAAGCAATAATAAAAAATTGTGACTTAGCGGAACTGGCGGAATTGGTAGACGCGCTAGATTCAGGTTCTAGTGTTCGTAAGGACTTCCGGGTTCAAGTCCCGGGTTCCGCATTTTATCTTTAAACTATGGATTGGTATTAAGTATTTACCTAAACAGATAAACCAGATAAACCTAAAAAGACAAAAAGAAATACCTAAATAAAGTTTAGTTGAGGTAGTTTAAACTGAAATGAGTTGTAAAAACTGAATGGTTAGGAAAAAGCAAAATATAACAAAACATAAGGGAAAACTGGATGATACTAAATCATTTTCTCAAACTTCCTTTTTTCCAATTTACCTGAAACTATTCTTCCTTTTGCCCTCTGTCTTACCTTAATTTTAGCTAGGGTTTTAGGCATTACATATTTTTGGGATGAATGAGTGTGGGGAGTGTTGCATAGAGTACGGTATAAATTATTCTTTTACAGAAAGAGGAAGTAAAAGATAGATTTACCTTTTTTGTCAAGATTCATCCGTTGCTTCAGCAAACCCTAAATAAATTTTAGAAGATACAAAAGTAACAAAATGGAGTTAAAAGAATGAGAAAAATTTGTTCTTTTGCCCTTTATCTTTATGCCTAATAGTTTTTCAGTAGACCCTAAATAGGAGATTAAATATTAACAGTGCTGACAAGTTTGCAAAATCCTTTGGTAAAGCAAATCCGCAAACTTCACCAATCAAAGGGGAGGCGGGAACAGCAATTATTTCTAGTTGAAGGAACTCATCTATTAGAAGAAGCTTGTAGGAGAGATTATCCTCTTATAATTGTCTGTTATACACCTGAATGGCAAGAAAAACATAAATCTTTGTGTGAATTAGTATCCCAAAAAGCTCAAAGGATAGAGTTAGTAAATGGTAGGGTTATTCAATCCCTTGCTACTACAGTTAATCCTGATGGAGTAGTGGCTATGGCACCACAGAGCCAGACAAATTTTATGAAGATTAAGACCTTGGGAATTGCTTTAGATAAAATACAAGACCCTGGTAATTTGGGAACTATAATTAGGACAGCTACAGCAACAAATATAGATGGCTTATTTGTGAGTAGAAATAGTGTAGACTTATATCATCCGAAAGTAGTTCGGTCATCAGCCGGAGTATGGTTTCATCTACCTATGGTAATATCTGAAGACCTAGAAAGTAAAGTATTACAATTAAAAACTCAAGGTCTGCAAATTGTAGTAACCATTCCCAATTCAACTATCAACTATTGGGAGATAGATTTACGAAAACCTACACTAATAGTTATGGGAAATGAAGGTTCTGGTATTTCAAGAGATTTAATTGATTTGGCTGATTATTCTGTGAAAATTCCTTTGAGTAATGGGGTAGAATCTTTAAATGTTGCCATAAGTACAGCTATAATTTTGTATGAGGTTCAGCGTCAACGTCAATCTTAATCAAAGTAGTATTTATTTATTTTTTTATTCAGAGGTAGATGATGGTGGGTGTTTCTTATTTGTCTGAATATATTCATCTATGTCGGCGATCGCTTCTTCTAACTCTGATAAATTAAATTGTTCATCAGGCTCATTTTCTTTTGATTTTTTGTTTATATTTGCAGGTTCTGAATTATGCTCCTCAGTTTGATTTTCTTGGAGAGCAAGATTAAGTTGTTTCTCAAAGTTATCTATAAATGTTTTTGCTGCCTTACTACGAATATCTCTTTTATCCATATTAATTTATTCCCTTATTGTATTTAAGTTAAGAGTTAAACTGACTACATAAATTCCTGTGGAGAGATTAGTAGAAATTGAGTATCTTTTTATATCTTTATCTTCACCCTGGATATTAGTTAAATTCCCTCAGTGAATGAAGAGTGAATATTTTGGTAGATTTTTACTTAGCATAAATTATTTTTTTTAAACCTATATTGAATTTTGTTTTTAAGATTAAGATATAGACACTCCTATTTCCTCTTCTCAATTTTAGCCCTAACTTTACTCTGATTTACCTAATTCAGTGATAATTATTTATGTTTCTAGTAGGTAGCTATAAAAATTTCTCAAACTTGCTCTATTATTTTTACAGCTAGCCTTGTATAGTAATAGTGAATAACAATTGAAAAACTGGTTATATTCTTGCTGGAAAAATTACAATACACTACCATCTTTGTGTAGTAGAATATTTTAGTAAGTACATAAAAATACTTGTATATTTATAGTCAGCTATATTTTCGGTTTTAACTTCAATTTTCCACTATTCCCTATCTCCGGTAAACGTTAAATTAATTTTAGATAAATGATATAGATAATTATCAGAGCAATATTATTTTACTATTGAATGTAAAACAGCAACAACAGATTTGCCAGGATTTTTTTGAATTATTTAGTTTAGATTTAACTTTTTGTTCCGCTATATTATATCATAACCATAATTATTGCTATTAGTTAAAACAAGTAGATGAAAGTAATATTAGACATCTAGCAACTAGACATCGATAAAAAAGGAGTAAATGCTAATAAAACAACACTCATTTGACCACCGTTCTATTCTTTCCTAGTTTGATTCTCCCTGATTACAGGATAAAGTAGACTTAGACAATTCTTATCTGAATATTCAACGTAGCTGAGGTAAGTTTTTATTAGTTGGTAAATAAGCCAATATTCTTTCTCTGAATGCTTAGAAAAGTACAAACTCTATAATGGTCATAATCTTAAAAGCGTAGTAAGTGACTTTAGTTAGTCTGGGTTAGCCAGTTAACAGAATTAATCACTCAATTTTAGCGACTATTCAAAGGCTACTACTTATTAATCATTAACAATTATAGATAGATTTGTTAGAGTTTTGGGGGTTGCTGAAACACGTTATGAAATTCATAAATAGCGGTGTAAGTCAGACCTATTATTTTTCCTCTTTAAGAGATGGAAAAAACTCATTTCTAGCTTCTGACGCCTGACACCTGACTCCTAACTCCTGTAAAATCATACTTTTATTCAGCAAAGCCGAGTTTTGTTCTGGTGTCCTTTGTTAGTCTTGTTAGGATGAACTTTGTATTATTTACCAGTTTTAATAATTGTGGTCTATTAGTGGTACTTAGACATACATTGTTATAGGATAAAAAATATCTGTTTGTGCAGCACAAGCTAGGAAAAGTAAATCTAGATAAGGGAATTTAGGTCAATGCCCTAAAAATAACTAAAATCAGTGCTTATTAAGTATTTATCCCTTTTTGACGTAAAAATATTTGCCTGTCTATATTTGAATTTGAGGCTGTTTTCTGCTTATCATAGTAAATAGAGCTGTCTCCTACTATCTAGTCTGGAAAATTTATTGTAATTTATGATTAGGCCAAGTTAATTTCCAGGGAAATATGCCAAAGGAGTCAAAAAAAATTCCTAATAATCATGTTTACCTACATCCAACTACATCCGGAATAACCCTTGTTCTATATATAGTTTTTGCAAACATACCGAAGAGTTTTAAAAAACAGAGATGACTCAAGAATTTGATTACGACTTAATAATTATCGGTGCTGGTGTCGGTGGACATGGAGCAGCATTACACGCTACGAGCTGTGGTCTTAAAACAGCTATTGTAGAAGCAGCAGAAATGGGTGGGACTTGTGTTAACCGAGGTTGTATACCATCTAAGGCTCTCCTAGCAGCATCTGGTAAAGTTAGAGATTTACAGAATACTCACCATTTAAAAACTCTGGGCATTCAATTAGATAATGTTGCTTATGATAGACAAGTAATTTCTGCTCATGCAAGTAACATTGTTACCAAAATAAGAGGTGACATGACCAATAGCCTCAAACGTTTAGGTGTAGATATAATTACAGGGTGGGGTCAAGTAGCAGGTAACCAAAAAGTTACGGTTAAGACGGAGAAGGGAGAAGAAAACTTTACTGCCAAAGATATTATACTTGCTCCTGGGTCAGTACCTTTTGTTCCTCCTGGTATAGAAATAGATGGTAAGACGGTCTTTACCAGTGATGATGCTCTTAAACTAGATTGGTTACCACCTTGGGTAGCAATTATTGGTAGTGGTTATATCGGACTAGAATTTTCTGATATTTACACTGCTCTTGGGTCTGAAATTACAATGATTGAAGCATTAGATCAGTTAATGCCTACTTTTGATCCAGATATAGCGAAGATTGCTACAAGAGTTTTGATTCAGTCAAGAGATATTGAGACTAAAGTTGGCAAGTTGGCGAAAAAGGTAATTCCTGGCTCTCCAGTAATTATTGAGTTGGCTGATGCTAAGACTGGAGAAATAGAAGAGGTTCTGGAAGTAGATGCTTGTCTAGTTGCAACAGGTCGCATTCCCTATACAAAAGATTTGGGACTGGATTCTGTCGGAGTAGAAACTGACCGTCGAGGGTTTATCCCAGTAAATAGCAAAATGGCAGTTTTGTCAAGTGGTGAACTAGTACCTAATTTATGGTCAATTGGTGATGCGACAGGAAAAATGATGTTGGCCCATACAGCATCTGCCCAAGGAATAACAGTGGTAGAAAATATATGTGGTCGTTATCGGGAAGTAGATTATCTTAGTATCCCAGCGGCGGCTTTTACTCATCCAGAAATTAGCTACGTCGGTATGACAGAACTAGCAGCTAAAGATTTAGGCCAAGAACAGGGGTTTGAAGTTGCAAGTGTCAGAACTTATTTTAAGGGTAATTCCAAAGCGATCGCTGAAGGTGAAACAGATGGTGTTGCTAAAGTAATTTATCGTAAAGATACAGGAGAATTATTAGGAGTACATATTATTGGTCTTCATGCTTCTGACTTAATTCAAGAGGCAGCAAATGCTATAGCTCGAAGGCAGTCTGTTAATGAGTTATCTTTTAATGTGCATACTCATCCTACTTTGTCAGAAGTTTTAGATGAAGCATTTAAACGAGCAACTGTTCACTAGTGCAGGATGGTAGAAATAAGTGCCCAGTAGGAGCCATGGTTTCTTCCTGAGATAGAATAGGAGGGAGGTGCAATCGCGCTCGGAAAATAAATGGTCAATAGCCAAGCTAAAAATGATGAGCATTGAGTTTGATGCTTGAGCCAGTATGAACATGACATCTGAATCTGGTTAATCATCCTCT
>JBCDJM010000411.1:0-5301 GCA_038747755.1 Cyanobacteria bacterium P01_H01_bin.35 | reverse complement strand
TTCTCAAGCTTATGAGGTACACCTATCTTTAATTTATTTTCTATTCCTTATTTCCCTGTTCCCTGTTCCCTGTTTCTTGTTCCCTAAAAGCTATAATTTTTTGCCTCACCAGCATGGGAATTGCTATAAAATTGACTTATTACTTAATAAATGAAGTCGTGAGCAAGTATAGCATTATTTCTAGGAATTGCTATAAGAAGTTTTCCTTAAGTTGTATAGTTAGTAGTATTGATAAATTTGTCATCCATTTTTTCTACTTACTAGGACTAGGAAGTAGTTGTGAAATCTTACAGCAGTTTCCGAAGCTATGAGGTACAGTTGTTTTTATTCTTTTCTATTCCCTATTCCCTATTCCCTATTCCCTATTCCCTATTCCTTATTCTCTCAAACCTAAAATTTTGTACCTTATAACAAGGGGAAGCCGTGTAACTAACTTATGATAGTATTGTTATAGAGATAAATTGCAAAAAAAAATCAACAGAAACAGATAAACAAGGAGATAGTATTATTATTTGTATCAAATGAAATAACAAATTAATACTCAAGGGAGAAAAAATGAAAAGAATAATGATTGTAGATGATGAGTCAGACACCCAATATTTATTTAGTCGAAAATTCAAAAAAGAACTTAAAGTTGGCCAGATAGAATTTATTTTTGCTATTTCAGCCGAGAAAGCATTGTCATACCTCGAATGCCAGGAAAATCAAGCTATAGATTTAGTAATATCTGATCTTAATTTACCTAACATGAAAGGTTTAGAACTACTGAAAAAAATTAAAGAAAAATATCCTAATATAGATGTATTTATTCTAACTGCTCATGGCTATGATGAAAACTACAAATTAGCTAAAGAATCTGGGGCAAGTGAATATTTAGTTAAACCAATTGATTTTGCTAAACTTAAAGAAAAATTTTTGAATTTAGAATTAATTAGTAAACTGAACTGAAATTATAATTAAAATGACCTTTGAATAATTAGATTTGAGTAAGCTAGATTTGAGTAAATTATTGTTGTGCAATCTACTCTGTCTCTTAATATTTACTCGATTGATCGACTCTTATAGTAAAAAATATTAATTATAAAGATTATGTTAGCCAAGATACTTGTGGTGGATGATGAACCAGATCTAGAATTATTAATTTCCCAGAAATTCAGGAAAAAAATTAAAAAACAAGAACTTGAGTTTGTTTTTGTTCATAATGGCATAGAAGCTCTAGAAATTTTGGAAAATGAACCAGATATAGAGCTAATATTTACTGATATTAATATGCCTAAGATGGATGGACTAACTTTCTTGACAAAGCTATCAGAAAGAGAAAACTTGACTATTAAAACAGTAATTATTTCTGCTTATGGGGATCTAAAAACTATTAGAAAAGCTATGAATTTAGGTGCTTTTGATTTTTTAACTAAGCCCTTAGATTTATATGATTTAGAAATTACTCTGAATAAAACACTGAAGGCTGTGCAAGATAGTAAAGAAGCACTCCAGCAGAAAAAGTTGGCAGAGGAAGCTCATGCAGAATTATTAAAACAACAAACATTGCGTGAAAGTGAAAAAAGATTTAGAGCATTAATTGAAAATTCTACTGATATAATTATGATTTTAAATTCTGATGGTAAGGTTATTTATTCTAGTCCATTAGCTCTGAAATTTTTGGATAATTTTGATGAAAATAAGAATATATCAATTTTCAATATCATTCATGCCAATGACCGTCAGTTAGTCAGACATACTTTACAAAAAGTAGTTAAAAATTCATCAGAAAAACAGTATATTAAAGAATTTAAAATTAAAAATGAGCAATACAAGTGGCAAATATTTGAAGCAGTATTTACCAACTTAACTTCGGATAGTTATATAGAAGGAATAGTTGTTAACTGTCATAACATTACAGACAGAAAAATAGCAGAAGAAAAACTATTGCATGATGCCTTCCATGATTCCCTAACTCAATTACCTAATAGGGCTTTGTTTATTGATAGAATATCTAATGCTTTGGCTAGATATCAGAGACATTCTCAAGATCAGTTTGCCGTGATTTTTATGGATTTAGATTGGTTTAAGAAAGTTAATGATAGTTTAGGAGATTTAGCAGGAGATCGACTAATTATGGAAGTAGCGAATCGACTTAAACAAGATATGCGCGATGATGATACTGTAGCCAGAATGGGAGGAGATGAATTTGCGATATTATTGGAATATGTTAAATCTGAAAAAAATGCAGAATATGTAGCTCAAAGAATTCAAAAATTGTTACAGCCACCATTTTTTATTAATAATCAAAAAATTTATACTAGCGCTAGTATTGGTATTGCCTTATCCAATAATGATTATAAAAGTCCTACAGATATTTTCAGAGATGCAGATACAGCTATGAATGCTGCTAAAACTTCAGGAAAAGCTAGTATAAAAGTATTTAAGCCATCAATGTTAACTGATAATTTAGCACAACTTAAGTTAGAAATAGACCTCAGACAAGCTTTACAACGAAATGAATTAGAATTATATTATCAACCAATAATTTTATTAGAAACAGGTTTAATTTGCGGTTTTGAAGCATTACTTAGATGGAAACATCCAGAGGAAGGAATGATTTCTCCAAATAAGTTTATTCCTATAGCAGAAGAAACAGGATTAATTATCCCTATTGGTTGGTGGACTTTGCAACAAGCTTGTCAACAAACTTATAATTGGCAACAAGAATTTTCTCTTCAGTCTTTAACAATTAGTGTTAATCTTTCTGGCAGACAATTTTCTCAATCCGATCTTGTAGAACAAGTTGATGAAATTTTATCTCGTACTTGTTTAGATCATCATAGTCTGAGGTTAGAAATTACTGAAACTACAATAATGGAAAATGAGCAAATTGTGATGGGTATATTATCAGAATTCAAAGCGATGAATATACAGTTAAATATTGATGATTTTGGCACTGGTTATTCTTCATTAAGTCGTCTGCGTAATTTTCCTATTGATACTCTGAAAATTGACCGTTCTTTTGTTATGACAATGGATGGTGAATCACAAAATTTAGAGATTACAAAAGCAATTATTAGTCTGGCTGCTAATTTAGAAATAGATGTGATTGCTGAAGGTGTAGAAACAGCTACTCAACTAGCTTTGCTCAGAGACCTTAAATGTAAATATGGACAAGGATACTTCTTTTCTGAACCTATTGACAGTTCCCAAGCAACTAAATTAATTGCCTCAGGTAAAAAATGGTAAACTAAAACTTATCCTATAGTAATTCCCACAGCTATAAGGTAGAGTTGTTTTCTGTCTTTTCTATTTCCTATTCCCTATTCCCTGTTCCCTATTAGTAATACAATCTTCAAACTAAAATGAACCTATGCCAGCAAAAATACTGGTTGTGGATGATGAACCATCCTTTAAATCAATAATTAAGCAAAAGTTCAGAAATCAAATTCGGAAAAAAGACCTAGAATTTATCTTTGCTTCTAACGGTTTAATAGCTCTAGAACAGTTACAAGCTGAACCTGACATAGATATTATATTAACTGATATTAGTATGCCAGAAATGGATGGTATTACCTTACTATCTACTCTTTCTGATATTAATCATCCTACACTGAAAACAGTAATTATTTCTGCTTCTAGTGATTTAGCTCTTGTGAGAAAAGCCATGAATCTAGGAGCATTTGATTTCTTAACTAAACCCATCGATTTAGAAGATTTAGAAATTACAGTTAATAAAACTCTAAATTATGTTCAAAGGTTAAAAGATGCTCTTAAACAGAAACATTTAATAGAAGCAGCTCAAAAGTTATATGAAAGTGAAAAAAGACTAGAAAAATTCTTAGAAACTTTGCCAGTAGGAGTATTTGTAGTTGATGCTGATGGTCAACCTTTCTACACTAATCAAACTGCACAAAATATATTTGGTAAAGGCATAATAGCCGAAACTACTCCAGAGCAAATTCCAGAAATTTATCAACTTTATTTAACAGGAACAGAAGAATTTTATCCTTATGAACAACAGCCAATATTTAAAGCTTTAATAGGAGAAAATGCTAGAGTTGATAATATGGAAATTCGTCAAGGAGAAAAGATAATTCCTGTGGAAGTATCAGCAAGTCCAATCTTTGATGATAATGGTAAATTAATCTACGCGATCGCTACTTTTCAAGACATTACAGAAAGAAAAAAAGCTGAAGCAGAAAGGATTCAATTTACTAAACAATTAGAACTTAAAAATACTGAATTATCTAAACTTAATCAATCATACAGTCGCTTTGTGCCAAAACAGTTTCTCCGATTTTTAGGACATGAAAGTATTGTAGATGTTTCCTTGGGTGAATCTGTACAAAAGAAGATGTCAATTTTATTTTCTGATATTCGCTCTTTTACCACCCTTTCAGAAACCATGGCTTTAGGAGAAAATTTTAAATTTATTAATTCCTATCTTTCCCGTATGGAACCTTTAATTACTTCTAATTATGGTTTTATTGATAAATATATTGGTGATGCTATTATGGCACTATTTGGTCGGTGTCCTGATGATGCGGTTGAAGCTGCTTTAGGGATGCTTTTAGAACTAAATAAATACAACATTCTTCGGAAAGGATATAATAAATCACCTATTAAGATTGGGATTGGAATTAATACAGGTTCCTTAATGTTAGGAACAGTTGGTGGAATTAATAGAATGGATACTACTGTGATTAGTGATGCTGTAAATTTAGCTTCTCGTCTACAAGATTTAACTAAAGTTTATGGTGCTTCTTTAATTATTAGTCAACATACCTTTTTTGCCCTTAAAGATTATACGAAATATAATTACAGATTTCTTGGTCAAGTTCAAGTTAAAGGGAAAAAAGATGCAGTATCTTTATTTGAATTTTTTGATGCAGATCCGCCAGAAGTTATCGAATTTAAAATACAAACTAAAACATTATTTGAGCAAGGGGTTATTAGTTACTACTCTCAACAAAAGGAACAAGCTACTCAAATATTTCAGAGAATTATCAATTTAAACAATCAAGACAAAGCTGCTTATTTTTATCTTAAAGATAATGTTGATAATGGATAATGGATAATGGATAATGGATAATTGATAATGGGTAATGGATAATTAGGGTTTGCTGAAAAAGTCTTCTTGCTGTTTCTAGTAGTGAGTAGAAATGCTAGATTGAGAGAATATAATTGGAACAATTATTTCTCAAAACTTCCAGTTTTATCTTCTGCTCATCCTTGCTTTTTGCAGCTCACGAGAGCAAAAAACTGGCACTTTTTTAGCACAGATAATTGTTCAAATCTTTAGTTGCTCAGCTTGAG
>JBCDJM010000410.1:0-5349 GCA_038747755.1 Cyanobacteria bacterium P01_H01_bin.35 | reverse complement strand
GAAAATTCCTGAATACTTGATTGCCTTTGAGCAAGGAAATATGGAGGTATAAAATACTCCATATAAACTTAGGTTTTCCTGGAAAATCTTTACTTGTCCTCTGGTTTAATTTTCTGGCGTAAATCATCAAGCGGAGAAACTTCTTTGCCTTCTACAAGTTGATTATTTAGCTCCCTTTCTTTTACCTCAAGATTTTCAGGTTCAAACTCAAGAGTTATTCTTACTTTTCATCTTTGCCAACTTTTTGCACCTGGTTTTAGTATTTTGCAATCTATTTCGTTAGTTAGCCAATTTTCTCTGCCTTCTGCGAGTTGTGTTTGAAGAGCTTTTTTCATCCCTGTAAGAAATTCATTGAGAGTACAAATCTGATTTTTGACAAATATTTCGTTGCGATAAACAGATACAACATTTTCTTGAGATAAGAATATTTTTTGATTCATTTTTATTTGCCTTTTGTAGGTTTGCAAGAAATCTATTAGCGGAGTTAGTTGCGACAGTGCCTGAGTTTTTTGCAGAATACTAGGGGTTATATTACTTCTACTTTTTTTCCAAATAATAAATCTATAGAAAGATATGGTTGAGTCTTAGTTTTAATAGTGCTTTAGCAGCAAAAATCTAGTACCACTAAAGCACGACTACTAACTGGGAAAAATTTCCTACACAAATCAATTTTTTCCCCAGAAAGTTTCTACTGATTTTCCTGATGAAAGTTTTGCCGTAAGTCATCAAGTGGGGATGCTTCATTTTCCAGATATTCTGAATTATTATCGCCAGAATTTTCTGCTTTATTTTCTGACTGACTTGATTCGTTTTCTGCTGTTTCTGATTCAGGTTCATCAGGGGAAAATTCTAGAGCAAATTTTACCGGGATTTTCCATGACTGCATTTTTGAGAAAATTTGAAATATTTAGGGCGAGCAAATTTCCTACACAAATCAATTTTCTTCCAGAAAGTTTCTACTGATTTTCCTGATGAAATTTTTGCCGTAAGTCATCAAGTGGGGATGTTTCATTTTCCATATATTTTGAATTATTATCGCCGGAGTTTTCTGCTTCTTTTCCTGACTGACTTGATTCGTTTTCTGCTGTTTCTTTTTCAGGTTTATTAGGGTAAAATTTGACATTAAGTTCGACTTTGATTTTCCCTTTTTGCCAACTTTGAGCGCCCGGTTTTAGAACTTCACACTCTAGACCATCAGAATCATCATAAAACAGTTTATCTTTTGTTTCAGTCCTAATACTTATTTGTCTAATAATTGCTGAAGTTAACTGGGCACTTATCAAATATAAACATTGAAAATTGTTTGCATCTAAACCTAAATATCTGTATGTCTGTTCATCAAGTTCAACAACCTCTTGTCCCTCTAGAACAACAAATTTTTGATTATCTGAATTTTCTGCCATTTTTAATTCCTTTGTTTTCAATAAATTATCCCAATTACCATATAGTAACGGTATGCTTAGGTGAAACTTAAATTATTTATGTTTTTACTTCTCCCCTGCTCCCCCACTCCCTTACTCCCCTACTCAAAGTGTAGGATGTCTCAAAAAAACATCCTACACTTTTCTGATATAAAAAAATCACCGAAAATTTAAGGTATAAAGCCTCTAGGTTTTAACCAGAGGTAATTATCAATTATCCATTATCAATTATCCATTAATGAACTAACTATTCAAATTCATCTGCCGACGTAAATCATCAAGAGGCGATACTTCATCACTCTCCAATAATTTTTCATCCTCACTACTTACCACTTCTAAATTTTCCCCACTTTTGCCAAAATCAAACTCAGAAATAATTGGCAACTGCCGCTCATTCAATAACATCGTCTGGAGACAACTATTAATATAAGAAACTACCTGGTTATAAACCTTAATTTTCTCCTCAACCTCAGTTTGTAAACGTAAATTTCTTTGAATTTTTTCCGCCGCTTCCGTCTCTAAACTTTGCTCTAAATATTCCCGCGCTTGATTATATTGCTGCATAATATCTTCTGCTTGTTTTTCAGCCATCGGTAATAAATTAGTCTTCAAAGTTTGATTGACAGTTTGCCGAAAAATTTGCCGAATACTCTTAGAAACTTTTGGCTCAAAATCTAACTTCAACAATTGTCTAATTGCAGGTTCCGCTTCTACCATACTGCTACAGTCAAAACTTTGAGAAGTCTGTAATAAAGTCTGCCGAAACTGATAGATAGAAAAAGTTCCTTCATCATAAAAACGCGGACTTTCTCGCACAAATCTGTCACATTCTATTCGCCCCGCACTTATTAATGCCGTGCTAACTGTTTTTTCTACTTCCTTTAAATGTTTTTCAATTCCTCCATCATTGCCTAACAAACGATAGAGTTGTCGATAATAGTCTGACTTGCGAACTCGATCAATTAAACGTTGGAAAAATCCAGTTATTACTAACTGAGTAGAGTCAACCAAAATATTCTCTAATTGATTGGCTAAATAATAAAGTGCTTCGACTAAAACTGCTAATAAAGGTGCCGTTGCATTCCGGGGATGATTAATAGTTGCCCGACTATAAGCAGCTTCTACAGAAAAAGTATCTAACAGTTCATCTAAACGACGAATCATTCGAGATTGGAGTTGATTAAAATCTGCTTCAAAACCATCACATTTATTTGTAACTAGCAAATTTACTTCCTCAGTAATATGTTGATTAAATTCTTCACCCACCTCCTGGAGTTGAGAATTTAATAATGATAATTCCTGAGCTTTCATCGCCTCTATTTCTTGAGGTTGACTTGCCAAGTCTCGTTGAGTTGCTAAATAATTTTTCTGTAATTGTATACAGATACTTTGCAAATCATCTGCCAAATTTGCAAATAACTGTGGGCGTTTTTCCTCCTTCAGATAGCGAGTAATTCCATCCCGAAATTCTTCTACCCCACTATCAATTATTAATTGTTCAATTAAAGGTTTACCCCACTCCTCCAAAATCCTGACATAATTTTCATTAGGCGATTCAAAACCATTAATACTTACCCGAAAATTACTAGGAAGTTTGCGAGAAGTTCCACAATAATTGTTAAAAGCGTAGACAAATTGTGGCGTTTCCTCCTCTCCATCCAAACCTTTAACACTATTAGCAAAAATACTATCTAAACCAAAGCGATCGCTCCGACTTGTCTCTTTAATTAAACTGCCATAAAAACCTAACAATCCACTGGTTTTATAAATCTTTTCTGTGTCTCGAAAATCAGAAATAATCAAACTTTCTAATCGTTGTCTAAGTTGAGAATTGTACCAACTGACAAAATAATGAGTTAATAACTCATAGCTGTTAACGAAGTTCCTCTGAAAGAGGCTAGCTGATAGCTGATAGCTGACGAATTACTATAGGTGTATCTCATTAGTCTGAGAAACTCTATATAATTAATCATGTAGTTCAAAATATCAAAATTAAAGAATCTATGGCTATTAAACTTTATGACCTAGTTGCAGTAGAAGAAAACAGAGCTTATAGTCCCTTTTGCTGGAGAAGTCGTATGGCTCTAGCACACAAAAATTTAGAAGTAGAAATTATACCGTGGCGACTGACAGAAAAAGAGGCGATCGCTTTCTCTAATCAAGACAAAGTTCCTGTAATTGTTGATGGAAATAAAGGAGATAAAGTAGTTTTTGATTCTTGGAATATTGCCAACTATTTAGAGGAAACTTATCCAGATAAACCTTCTTTATTTGGCAGTGCTGAAGCTAAAGCTCAAACCATGTTTATTGACTCTTGGAATGGCAGTTTATTAGGAAATTTAATCCCAATAATTTTATACGATATATTTGAAAATATTGACCCTAAAGATAAGGCTTATTTTCGAGAAAGTCGTGAAAGTCGTTTTGGCAAATCCCTAGAAGAATTTCAGGATGTTACAGAGGAGCCAATCAATAATTTCAGAACTTTCCTAGAGCCTTTAAGAAACACTATCAGTCAGCAACCTTTTTTAGCAGGAGAAACACCAAACTATGCTGATTATATAGTATTTTCTACTTTTCAATTTGCTCGTGCTATGTCTCCAAAACAACTATTAGAAACTAGCGATCCAGTTTATGCTTGGCGAGAAAAAATGCTAGATTTATTTGATGGTATAGCACGCAAAAATTTGGGTTTCAATTAATGTTGTATACTTAACAAAAAATCAGATAAAAATTGGAGCTTTTTACACTATGATTCTAGACTTATATTACTGGCCAACTCCTAATGGTTGGAAAGTGAGTATCATGCTCGAAGAAACAGAAACTCCCTATAATTTAATTCCTGTTAATATTATGGCTGGAGACCAGTTTCAACCAGAATTTCTCAAGATTAGTCCTAACAATAAAATGCCTGCTATTTTTGACCCAAAAAGTCCTGATGGTAATCCCATTTCTATCTTTGAGTCAGGAGCTATTTTGCTTTATTTAGCAGAAAAAACAGGTCGTTTTCTACCAGAAAATCTACAAGAACGCTACACTACTATTCAATGGTTAATGTTTCAAATGGGTGGTGTTGGACCGATGTTAGGACAAGCTCATCATTTTCGTCAATATGCACCTGAAAAAATTCCTTATGGCATTGAAAGATATACAAATGAAGCATCTCGTTTATATCGAGTATTAGATAAACAACTATCCCAAGTTGAATATGTAGCAGGAGATTATTCTATTGCCGATATGGCCATATATCCTTGGATAGTACCTCACGAAAAGCAAGGGCAAAATTTAGCAGATTTTCCTCATTTAAAGCGATGGTTTGAAACTGTTAGTCAACGACCTGGGGTAACTCGTGGTTTAGCAGTTTTAAGTGAGAGTCGGGTACAAAATATGGATGAAACAGCAAAGGAAAATCTCTTCGGCGCTCGTCAGTTTCAGCAGTAATTAACTATTAGTTTTTACTGGGGTGGGAATATGCTTTGATGGAAGTTAAAAGTAAACCACCCTTATCAATAGATAATTAATAATTATTGCTCTTACCAATGGATGATTGTTGCTGATTAAATCTTAAAGAATTGACAAGAAACAATGTGCCTTTTTAGGTCGGTAAAAAGTACCTAGTTTTTAGTTCTTTATACTCAAAAAGTTAGGATTTTGGGGAAGAATGGAGCAAAAAAATTACTCCCCTACACTCCTATACTGCCCTACTCCCATAATCCTTAAAAAATACTTTTTCAGCAAACCCTAATTAATTTCCAAAGGTTTAAAATCTCTCCTAATAATTGATAATTAGGGCTTGCTGATTAAATCTCAAAGCATTAACAGATAAAGGTTTTAGGCTTTTTTTCGCTCAAAAAAGCCAGGCTTTTTCAGCTTGAGCCACCAGAAAGTTAGGGTTTTGAGGAGAATAATTGCAGAAAAATTGAGGGAT
>JBCDJM010000409.1:0-5359 GCA_038747755.1 Cyanobacteria bacterium P01_H01_bin.35 | reverse complement strand
TCCCTGTAAGGGCTGTTGCTCCATCAGTTGAAAGCGGGTTTCTGTTTCGGTAAACTTCAGAGCCTTCAGATAAGCAATGGGATAAACCCGACTGGTAGATAGAAAAATAAAATCTGCCTCAGTTTGCCGAGCTAATTCCAAGCAGTTAATCGTTCCTACTAGATTCGTTTGCAGCACATAGCCTGGAGAAGCATATCCTGCCAAAACCGATGGCTCCGCCGAACACTCTAAAATTAAATCAGGTTGTAGTGCCGTTGGTTCAAGATCTTCTGCATTTCGTATACCACCATGCACAAACTCAATTCCTGCTTGCTTTAGCCGAGATAAATTTAATTCTGAACCTCGACGCTTCAAGTTATCTAGAGCCGTAATTTGCTACTCTGGATAGCGTTGAGCAAGTCCCAGACCAAGTGAGCTGCCCACAAAACCTGCTCCTCCGGTAATTAAAACTCTTTTACTCATTTAGTTTATTTCTTATTGTAACAAAAACTCTCTTTGTTTAACTTATCACCAATGTCCTCTAAGTCTTGAGGCTCAATTTTGAATACTAAGTAACTGTAGGCAACTTGTTCCACAGGTTTTTTATTCTCTCTTAGCCATTGAAAATTTTTGTAATTTAGTTGTGCAAGTCCCGATAGGGAACAGGAAACAGTTAATATTAACAATTAGTTCAAAGCATCCAAAATCAAAAATACAAAATTATCAAATCAGACCCAGAATCAGCAACGCCATATTTTAAATATCATTTTATCGCCCTATTGCAAAGATACGTCGAACTAAAGACCAAGAAGATACGAGCCACCACAGCAACTCCTGCAGAAACATGGTAGAGGGGAAGTTTTCTGGCGACAACTTCTCTAAATGTCCAACTGCCCCCCGGCCAAACCCAAATCCGATAGACAAAAAAACTAAATAAAAGTGAAAGTTCGATTGCTATTAGATTAGCGACATTACGTAATGTAGGCGTGTTCAATCCCAACCATTCAATTAGGCAAAACATGAGTGCCAAATTGAAGGTCGTAGCTACGCCACCACTGATAAGAAACTTAAATATCTTTGAACGGATTAGCTTTTTTAACATGATTGTAAAATCTAAGAACAATTAGGGATGATCGTTAAGTATAGCAATGAGCGCTCACATATTTACATACCACTATTGTCTTTAAATGTAGTACAAGGCTCTAATACTATTATCAACGCCTTTTCATAAAAGATTATAGTACAAATAAAGATATACAGCGCTTTCCGTTGTTCTGAGGTACAGTAACAGCACTTAGCAAACCAGTTTTTTAAATGTTGAGGATTCATTAAGTTTAGTGCCACAGAAATAATTATATCAACCATTTCTGCTGTAGCTGGAGAAAAATTCCGTAAAAAAGATTTCAATTGCGACCACCATAATTCAATAGGGTTACTCTCGGGAGAGTATGGAGATAAATTTAGAACTTTAGCTCCTACAGATTGAATTCTATGTTCAATTGATGCTAATTTATGTGCAGGCAAATTATCCATAACTACTACTGCTACTGGCCATAATTTAGGCAGTAAAAAATGTTCAATAAATACAGAGTGCTTGCTGTTATCGATACTCATCGTTTCATCAATTCCCTGGTAGTAGGTATGGGCTTCCTCAACTTCCCAGCGCAATTCTTGCTCTACTAGCGGTAACCGATTGGGAGTATCTCCATCTTAAATTTAGAGATGTTCCTGTAGCATTAACTCAAAAACTTCTAACTATTTAGCGTTGGCGGAGGAAGTACGGCAGCTATATCGCATTCTTTCCTAATCATACCTTCATTTACCAACGCCCCTATTTCATATTATCTAGATTTAGATGGTTTAAAGGCTTTTGAGTAGGTACACCAACCGAACGAGGATAATTTATTGGAGTTTTACCTACTTTCCGCAAATATATAGAGTTACGAATACTATCACTTAGAGGAGTTTTCAATTCCTCAATAGTCTCTATTTTGCCTCCCAAAAGTTTGACAACTTCTGGTAAATTAACTTGTTCATAAGTTGTGAAATTTCCTCGATATAAAATTGTAACCCTACCTAATTCCCAAACTTAGTCATAAACTATTTTTGACTTTTAAATACATGACTTTTGCTTTGCGCCACTATACATCTGACTTGATGGCATCCCTTGTACTTTTCTGTGCACCTTGACCAGATTTAGCAAAATAAATGCCAAATAACACAGTAATAAATCCAATCCAGTTAATAAAATTTAATTTTTCCGAAAAGATAATCCAAGCAAAAATTGCTGTAAGAATAGGTCCGAGTAATAGAAAAAGGGAAACAAATCCCGCAGAAAATTGCTTCAGACTATGAATAAAAATCAAATTTCCCAAACCTAGACAAAATATTCCTAAACAAATAACTGTCAACCATCCCGACCAAGATGAGGGAAATAATTGAGGGTCAGTAAAAAGTGCAAGAGGCAGAAGTAAAATACTTCTAAAAAAACACGTCCAGAATAGTAGAGTTGTAGCTGAAAACTGATTTCTGAGTCGTTCATAAATCAGATAACTAACGCCATAAAATAGCGCAGAAAGTAAAGCTAAACTATCACCAATCAAATATTGATTGCCAAATTGTAAATCGGAAAATGCGATTGTACTTGAGCCAAGAGACGCTAAAATTACTCCGACCACAAACCGCTTATTAAAAGATTGATTTAAAAATAGCCATCCCCCAAAAGTTGCAAAAATAGGAGTCAGGTTATGGAGTAAATTAGAGTTTGTAATGCTGGTTTGATTTAAAGACCAAGCCCAAAATAACAAACACATTAAATCAACAATTGCTGATAACAATAAAATACCAAAATGATTAATAATTTTATTCTCTTGGTTAGGAGTAGATTCAGAAGGTAATAGAGGGATAAAGTTTGTAATTTGATTCCATAATCCAAAAAAAATTGTCGCAATCCATAAGCGATTAAAAATTGTTGCATTTGCTCCAATTTCTTGTTCGCTCAATCTAATTAAAATGGCAGCAAAAGAAAGAAAAAAAACACCTAACAGTAATAAACTAAACGGAATAATTGTTGAGACAAAATTTTCGTGATACTTTTGAGTTTCAGCTTGAATTGTCATTTATTGATCGGTAAATCAAGGGAAAGGATAAGGGAATCATACCAAAGTGGAAAAAGTTTAGCTACATATTCTCAAATTTGGCTTAGGAGTTTTGGGAAAAAACAGTAATAATTTGTCAATGGTTTAGATTGAGATGCAACTATGATAAATATTTAAATAGACATAATATTAGCTACTTTTTAGATTTTTTTGACACCAAGCAAAGGTTTTTGACTAGGTACACCAACTGAACGTGGATAATGTATTGGAGTTTTCCCTACTTTCCGCAAATATATACAATTACGAATACTGTTACTTAAGGGAGTTTTAAATTCTTCAATAGTCTCTATTTTGCCTCCCAAAATTTTGACAACTTCTGGTAAATTAGCTTGTTTTTCAGTTGTGAAATTTCCTCGATATAAAATTGCAATTCCACCTGTTTTTAATAATGGCAAAGCATATTCAGCGCAGACTACTGTAGGTGCAACAGCTCTTAAAAGAGCAATATCATAAATTTCTCTATATTCAAATAAACGACCAGTTTGTTCAACTCTGTTAGTTATAGTTAAAGCATTTTTGATGTTTAAATCTGCTAATGTAGTTTGGATAAAACTAATTTTTTTACGGGTTGAATCTAATAAAGTAACAAGATATTTAGGTAAGGTAATTGCAACTGGTAATCCCGGAAAACCTGCACCTGTACCAATATCAATAACCTTTTTTTCCTCTTGGCAATTTATTGGATTTTCTAAGATAAACTTAATACCTCTGAGAGAATCCCAAAGATGTTTTTCCCAAAATTCTTCGGGATTAGTAATTCTAGTTAAATTTAACTTTTTATTTCCAACAATAATCAACTCATAAAGTTTCTGAAATTGTTGTTTTTGTTCTGCTGTTGGCTGCCAATTTAATGTTTCCTGCCAAACAGAATTCATTTCGGGCAAGATTTGTCTATTATTGTGAATATTCATTTTGAGGTAATAAGGAAGAATAAAGCAAAAGATTCGATTATATCAAGCGTGATGAATGTTTGTTACATATCGTGTCTGGTTGAATACTTACACATAGAAAGGCAGAAGACAAAAAGCAAAATGGAAAGAAAAGTTCAAAAGGAAAAGATTTTTTGATCGCTGATGAGTTGGATATCATAATTATAACAAATCCACATAGTTATAAATATCTATAATCAGCTTTTTGCTAATCGGATTACGAATAAAAATAAAATCAAAACTCAAAAATATATAAAAATAAGCATTTGAGAAATTTTAACCATCAGCCATTTTCATATACACTTATCTAATAGGCTCAAAAATATTCAAAATAATAGGTTTTATAAGTCAATACTAAAACGATCTAGTTTTTATGACTACAGAAGTATATACAACAGAAGCAGCATTTTTACTCAATATATCCACAGGAAGATTGCGGATACTACTTAAACAAGGCAGAGTAGTAGGAGCTTATAAGGTGGAAAGGTTGTGGATGATTCCTCTTAACAACAGAGGAGTACCAGAAATTATACCCGGTCGTCGAGGTCCTCAAGGAACTTGGAATAAGGTTGAACGTACAGCGAATACATTTGTTCATGTTCTACGAAGAACTATTGACTATAACCGAGATAATAAAACTTCTTATCCCGCAATTGCTGTAAAAGTAGGAGATAAAAAAGATTATTGCCATGCCCTAAAAATTGACGGACCTTGCCATATAGTCTATCAGCCACACCAGCCTAATAGAAGTCAGGCAGGCGGTGCACGTCTGTGGATTGAGGTTGAGCCACAACATAAAGTAGAACGAATTTATTTTTCAAGAGGAGATTACGGTCCGCCCCCGGAAGTGACTCAGCAGAGGCAAAAGAAGAAAGAAAAAAGTCAAAAGTATTCTCAGAAGAAATGTTCGAGAAAATCAAAATCTTAAGTTATTTATTCTTTCTTTGAGACCTGATACTCCCCACCCCTCCCCCAGGGTTAATTCTTTTTCGTCAGAGAATTTACAACCCTATATTTTTGGTTAACTAATCCTAGCAAGATGTAGGAGCAATCGTGTTGTCTCAATAGGGGGAAGTTAATAAATCTAGTAGGGTAGGCTCTACCCGAAGTTACGCCTGTAAACTGGTAAAGGCCAACCACTTGGTTGAAGCAAGAAGCAAACATCAACTCTTAATTAATAATTAATAGTTAATAATTAATAATTAAGAGTTGATATAGCAATCCTATTTCATTCGTGAAAAGCTATAAATGGTATACTCTAATCAAATATTTGTTTGAGCTGGTTACACATCG
>JBCDJM010000408.1:0-5400 GCA_038747755.1 Cyanobacteria bacterium P01_H01_bin.35 | reverse complement strand
TTTAAAGCCTCTCCTTTAAAGGAGAAACAATGAATTTATTTTCCTTTTATTCAATCCTTTCCCTAAAAGGAAGAGGTAATTATCCATTATCCATTATTGAATAGCTCTTTAGGTAATCTTTACCGAAAAATCAAGATATAAAGCATCTCCATTAATGGAGAAAAAAGAAAAAAATACTTTTGGTCAATTCTCTTCTTTATCATAAGAGGCAATTATTAATTGTTAATTATTAATTATTAATTATTGAACGACCCGAAATCTATAAGTTAATTTTTTCAGGTACTTCAAAAATTCAAGGTAGCAACCATGAAATAGTCTTGAGGGAGGGCTAAAAAAAATGTTACCACCAATAGCAGAAAAGAAATTGCAAGGTTGGATTAGAACTCGCCATATAATTTGCTCAGGAAATTTCTTTTTATTTGAAACTGTAGAGTATTCTACTATTGATAGATTTACAGAATGTGTTGAAACATTGGGTGGGAGTTTGATATCTGTCAAACCTCTTAAGAAAATTTGGATTGGTAATCATAGAAAAGTAATTCTTTACCAAGCAAAAGCAAGTCTTCATACGCCTCACCATGATTTAAAACAATATTGGGTGAAGTATGGTGGTTTTTATACTAGGTTTGATGAACGGGGTTGATCGAGTTTTAAGTAGTAGGTTTTAGGAGTAGGTTGGATACTAAATTTGGTTAGCAAAAACCATTTTTAAATATCGACAGCGCAATAACAAACAAAAACTTTTTTTATAACTATTTTTGATAACTAATTTATCTAAACTCTGAAAAACTGGGGAAATATGTAGCAAAAATTTTACTATACCAATCATATTTAGGTTGTAAGATTTTAGTGGTAATTAGGAGTCAGGAGTCAGGAGTCAGGAGTCAGAATATAAAAGGATTTTGATAATTATTAATGGCTTTTAAATATCTCATAAATCAATCCTGATTGCTCTATTTTATATAACTTAGCTTTGAGCTAAAACTCTAGGACTTTTACTCTAAACTTCCTGGAGTTTTTTTATTGTACCCATTCACTTTAAAGATGTTATTTCAGTTATCAGTTATCAGTTATCAGTTACCAGTACCTCTGGCTTTTTGCGTAGCATTCTGTAGAAAAGTATAGTGATTAAAATACTGAAGTTTACTTTTTTCATCGGCAGGCTTGAGACTTATTTTTTCTTCAGAAATAGTTTCAAACTTTAAATGTGAAATAATTTCTTGAAATTATATCAAATCCGCTTACTTCCTTTAGACAATAAGGTTCTACCATCTGTATTGGAAGAAACTCCTAGTTTAGTAGGGGTTTGGTCTCCAAACACCTACAGTCTTGAACTGTAGCAATACTAGGATTTGATATTACTGAGCTAGTCAAAATTTTGAGCCTATAAAATATTATTTTTAAATGTCTGACTTCCGTAAAACGGTATTAGTTTCTGCCTTTGGTTTTGGTATGTAATAAGAGTAATTACTTAGTAGTAAGTTCATCAGGACACAATAAGTATCCTACGCAGTATATCGGAATACTTTAATTAATTAAGGAATACCAATAAAGGGTATACTAGAAAAAGTATGGTGGCCAAGGAGAATGCCAATGTCAAAAAAACGTGGTAGTGCCACCTCTTATACAGAAAGCAAGGTTAAAGTAGGCGTGTCTCTTACTCCCAGTAGCGCTGAGAAGCTAAAGGAGATAGCAAAAGAACTTGGTTTATCAAGGTCTGAGCTAGTTGAGCGCATTGCCAGAGGAGACCTTGCGGTTTTGAGAGAGGCGGCACAAATAACAGCAAGTTTGAATAATCAGTCGGATACTGTCAACAATGCTTTGAGCAAAAATGAATTACCCGACAGTGAAGTAGATGTTGTAACAGTTCCCGAACCATTAAGTGAGTCTGTAGAAGCACAGACTCAATTATCGGAAAGTTATCAGACTTTACAGCAAGAGTTGGAATCTCAAATGACACAGGTAAAGGATTTGGAAAACCAAATGGCAGCCATGGTGTCAAGAGAAAGTTATGAAACTTTACAACAACAATTAGAAGAAGATAAAAAAATAATTGCAAATTCCCAGGAAAAACTAGCTCAACTCAAGGAACTAGAAGCACAAGTAGCTTCTATGGTTTCCCAGGAAGTATACAAAACTTTGGAGCAAGAGTCTCTTGAGCAAAAGGTACAACTAGAAAAGTTAGAAGAGCAAGTCGCTTCGATGGTGTCCAAAGAAGTTCACGATTCTTTGCAACACCAGTCACAAGAGCAACAAACTCAACTCAAGGAACTGGAAGTACAAGTAGCTTCTATGGTTTCCCAGGAAGTATACAAAACTTTGGAGCAAGAGTCTCTTGAGCAAAAGGTACAACTAGAAAAGTTAGAAGAGCAAGTTGCTTCTATGGTGTCCAAAGAAATTCACGATTCTTTGCAGCACCAGTCACAAGAGCAACAAACTCAACTCAAGGAACTAGAAGTACAAGTAGCTTCTATGGTATTGCGGGAAAGTTATGATGCTTTGCAACGTCAGTCAGAAAAACAACAAAATAAGTTGCAAGAGCTAGAAGAGCAAGTTGCTACAATGGTGTCAAGAGAAAGTTATCAAACTTTACAAAAACACTCAGAAGAGCAAAAGGCTGAATTGGAAAGTTTCCAATCACAAGTAGATTTAATGGTCTCAAAAGAAAATTATGAGGCTTTGCAGAACCAATTAAAAGAGCAACTCAATAAGTTGAAAAACCTGGAATCCATAGTTGCTGCAATGATACCACAGGAAACTTATGAAGCCTTAGAAAAAGAGTCAGAACTTCAGAAAGAAATAATCGCAGATTATCAAAATAAACTGACTCAATTACAACAAAAATATCATAACCAATCTGAGACAATAGAGGCTTCACAAAAACAAATTTCTGAGTTACAAACTCCAGCAATGATTGCACAACATCATATTCTTAACAAGTGGCAATATCGGACTTTTTCTAGATAAAGTTCAAGTTCAAGAAAATTGATGATTTCTAGTAAATGCAGCAATGTTGAATTTTCAGTTTTGAAAATTTAGAATACATCAGGGAGCATAATTTAATTATTGTTTCGTTCCGAAAGCGACAAAATCTCTCCGCTAAATTGATGAATTTCAATAGCAATTTTTCCATCATCCATTAAGATGTTAAGAAGCGGAGAGAAATTGAGTCGCACTTTTGCACATTTTCCTAAGTTTAATAGTTTTGATTTAGACCAAATCGGCCTTAGTTAAGAGGGTATTTAAAAAATTTGCAGCTTTATGCCATACATAGGATTCAGGAATGATATAAGCCTTCTTTGATACTTGGATTTGGTATTCTGACATTTTTTTCAATTTTTTCCAATAATCTTAAAGATAAATTGAGCAATCAAATAACTTAATCTTTAACGTATGTCAGATAAAAAATTCACCCTGAGATTGCAGATGAATCAATAGGGTTTGCTGAAAAAGTCTTTAGGGTGAGGGGTAGGAGTCAGGAGTCAGAAGATGGAGGAGATGCGTAAGGGAAAAAGCTGAATTAGCATCTGATTCTAATTTATGGGAATATCAGGCAGATTTGAAAATGTACCGCCCTATGTTGAAGCGAATTTTGACTAATTCTTTGGGATTAGTAGTTGTTGAAATAGAAAAAGCCGTGGAAGTTACTGAAATAACCTGCATATGTTCCTTAAAACTGGAAATATATATAGATGAAAATTTATAGTTGTGAGGACAGGGGTGGATTTATGGTTTCTCTTAAAAGGTGGTTATCTGTTCTTAGTGTTAACTGAAAGCCTTTGAAATTATGAATCCTTTACATCGCCAATCCAATGGCTCCCCTACCACCAAAATATTATAGCGCTACGCGCTAGGGAATAGGGAATAGGGAATAGGGAATAGTAGACTAATAAAGGGTTTCAGGATTTAGAAATGTCAAGAGCCTTAATGCGTAGCGCTATACAACTAAAAATAGGATTGATTAAAAGGGAATTTTTTTCTATTTGAAATTTGAAAAAAAGAAACTTTAAACCTTAGTTTTTCAGTAAATTATCAGCTATAAGGTAAAGGTATGACTGCCAAAATAATTATAGAAAATCTAATTAAAATTTACGGCAAAAAACATCTTGCTGCTCTTAAATTATTTCGGGATGGAAAAACAAGGGACGAAATATTACAGTCTACAGGTAATGTTTTGGGATTAGCTGATGTATCTCTTGAGATTGGTAAAGGGGAATTATTTGTGGTAATGGGGTTGTCCGGTTCGGGAAAATCTACCCTAGTTCGCTGTATTAATCGTCTCATTAATCCTACAAGTGGACATATTTATATTGACGGTGAAGATGTTGCCCATGTTGATGAGAAACGAATGCGAGAGATACGACTGAATAAAATTTCGATGGTATTTCAACGTTTTGGGTTATTTCCTCACAAAACAGTGGCGGAAAATGTAGGATATGGACTAAAGGTACGGGGGGTTGAAGCAGCTAATCGTCGTCAGAAAGCTCTAGAAACATTAGAAGTTGTAGGTTTAGATAAATGGGCAGATTATAAACCTACTTCTTTGAGTGGGGGAATGCAGCAACGGGTCGGTTTAGCTCGTGCTTTGGCCACGGATGCAGATATTTTATTGATGGACGAAGCTTTTAGCGCCCTTGATCCACTGACTAGGGGAGAGATGCAAGATGAATTATTGCGACTCCAGAAAGAATTACATAAGACTATAGTGTTTATTAGCCATGATATGCAAGAAGGACTGAAATTGGGCGATCGCATTGCTGTGATGAAAGATGGGGCTATTGTCCAATTGGGGACACCGGAAGAATTAGTTACTAATCCCAAAAATGATTATATTAGGGCTTTTACTGAAGAGGTAAATTCGGCCCAGGTTATTACGGTAGGTTCGATTATTAGTAAAAGAGTTTCCCTGAAAATTGGTCAATATTCTATTAGCTCTGCTCTGGAGCAAATGTTAAACTATAACCTCCAAGTTTTGTATGTAGTCGATGAGTACAATAAACCGATTGGTTTGGTGAAAAAACAACATTTGGAAGAGAGTCTCAAACAGAAAGAGGAAGATACTACGGTAACTATGGAAACTGACTTTCCAATAGTTGATAGTTCTACTCACCTAGAGGATATTTTTGACCTTTACAAAAAAGGGTTTCCTCTAGCAGTAGTTAATGAGAAAAAAGAATTTAAAGGCATGGTAGAAGCGGTTGATGTACTGGCAACTTTGGGGCAACCAACTATAAATTTGGATAAAAGCAATAGTTAATACTTATATCCCACATTCCGCACGTCAATTTGTAACATTAAAAGTAGTATAAAAAAACGGTAGCGCGGGTTCGTATTTATACTGTAGATATCCTATTCATTGACCTTTCTCAGGAAAATATTAAGCATAAATAGTCAATTACT
>JBCDJM010000407.1:0-5428 GCA_038747755.1 Cyanobacteria bacterium P01_H01_bin.35 | reverse complement strand
GTCATAACTGTCTAAATTTAGATTTTCTCACACAGATGGGGAAAATAGTTAGGCAACAAAACTTTAGCTCTAGAGTGCTTCAGAAAATGATATCTACTCCACCATCAAAACTAAGACGATCTAGTTATGAGGCATAACTATCTAAATTTAGATTTTCTCGCAGAGATGAGGAAAATAGTTAGGCAACAAAACTCTAGCTTTAGAGTGCTTCAGAAAATGATATCTACTCCAACATCAAAACTAAGACGATCTAGTTATGAGGCATAACTATCCATAAGATATTTCTAACATAGAAAAAGAGTCCCTTAACTAATCTAGATGACTTTTTTGGGCCAAAAAAACGAATAAAAGTTAAAGAAGTCTTGAAATCTACAGAAATTAAAGGTTTTACCGCTCCATATTACCCAATCAGAGATTAGAATAAACCAGTGAAAGCTAGATTATATGGGGTTTTCAGCAAAACAAATATCAAGTTCTGCCCAAAACAGCCACTTATGATATGCCAGAGAATCTGGGAAAACATTATCAGTCAAAGGATTTGAGGTTTTGGTAAGAATTAGAAAAGGTTACAGTTAACACCAAAAAGCCCAGTAACTGAAAAACCTACTAACAAGACCACAAAACTTTGCTGACTTAAACTTAGAATTTACTGGTTACTACCTAAACCCTACTATAATGTTTCGTCCAAATAAAAAAGGAGTATTTCAATGAACAAAGGTGAATTAGTAGACGCAATCGCCAAAAAAGCTGAAGTCACTAAAAAACAAGCCGATGCTGTACTAAGTGCAGCCCTAGAAGCTATTATGGATGCTGTGGCCGAAGGGGACAAAGTTACCCTAGTGGGCTTTGGTTCATTTGAATCAAGAGAACGCAAAGCCCGGGAAGGTCGTAATCCCAAAACAGGTGACAAAATGGAAATACCTGAAACTACAGTACCAGCCTTTTCTGCGGGTAAGTCTTTCAAAGAGTTAGTCGCCGAAAGGAACGGTAAATAAAAATAATCCAGCTTTGACTAAACCAGTACACGGAGGAAATTTAGCTTGGGCAGCCACAATAGCAGGTTGCCCTATATCTGCTATTCTAGATTTCTCAGCTAGTATTAATCCTCTGGGGCCGCCTGATTCTGCCATCGATGCCATTCAAACTAATATCAGCCAACTTAGAGCTTATCCAGACCCTAATTATCAGGAGTTAAAGAAAGCTCTTAGTCTGACTCATCCTCCTCTGACTCCAGAGTGGATTTTGCCTGGCAATGGTGCAGCCGAATTATTAACTTGGGCAGCTCTAGAATTGTCAAAGCTGGAAAAAACTTATTTAGTGGCACCTGCTTTTGGTGACTATCGACGCGCCCTGCAAACTTTTACAGTTAATGTAGTTGAATTTCCTCTAACAATAGGGGAATGGAAATTAGACCAGTTGGAAATAGAAGCTGGTACAAATAAAGGACTACTACTCAATAATCCTCACAATCCCACGGGAATGTTGATGGAGCTAGAAAGTATAGTCCCTTATTTGGAAAAGTTTGATTTGGTAGTGGTAGATGAAGCATTTATGGACTTCTTACCACTACCCCAACTTCAAAGCTTAATATCACTGGTGACAAAATTTGAGAATTTGGTCATTTTACGCTCTCTGACTAAATTCTATAGTTTACCGGGATTAAGACTAGGTTATGCAATTTCTCATCCTGAACGCCTCCAAAAATGGCAAAAATGGCGAGACCCCTGGCCAGTCAATACCTTGGCCATAGCTGCGGCTCAAGCAGTTCTCCAAGACCAAGCATTTCAACAGGAAACTTGGGATTGGTTAGCAGATGCTAGTCCTCAACTATTCCAAGGTTTAGCGGAGTTACCGAGTTTACAACCATATCCAGGTGCAGCCAACTTTTTATTAGTCCACTCTCAAAAATCTGTTGACCAGCTACAAACAACTTTACTGAAAGAGCATAGAATTTTGATTAGAGATTGTTTGAGTTTTCCCGAATTGGGCGATCGCTATTTTCGAGTGGCTGTCCGTACCCAAGAAGAGAATCAAAAGTTAATTAATGCTTTAGCAGAAATTTTGAAGTAAGGAATGAGAATGAAATTAAAATCTAGAATTTTTTTGAAATAACAGAGATAATAAGTAGGGCTTGATAATCAACTCTCAAAGGCTTTACAAAGAAAACATTTAATATTTTTAGTATGAAAAAGTGTAAGGTTTTAAATTGCCCTGGTTCAAAAATTTAGCATAAAACGCAGAATAATTGTAGAAAAATAAATGGAGGATGCTCCTAACTATTCCCTTGATAATTCCCATTTCTGCTAACTACTCCCTACTCCCTATTCCCTACTCCCTATTTTTATGAACTATGCTTGACTATGATGTAGTAATTATAGGTGGAACAATAACAGGTATTTATGCTGCTATTACCGCAACAAAACTTGGAGGTCGTGTTGCTCTTATAGAACCTCATTCTACAGAAATAAATACAACTAATTCCCCTATTTTTAGCAATACTCAAGGATTTAATCACAATAAAATTATCAGTCAAATAGCAAATTTTGCTGAACAGATACACCACAAACAACAGTTTGGTATTTATCAAGGAAGTGATGATTCAGGAGAAATTTCAGTTAAGTTTGAAGAAGCAAAAAAATATGCTGATTATGTAGTTAATAATCAATTAGCAAAATATGAACCTACAGTTTTAGCAACTTTAGGAATAGACATAATTTTTGGTGAGGGAAAATTTGTAGATCGCCCTAACTTTGCTTTTGTAGTAAAAGGAAGACATCTACGTTCACGGAAATATTTATTAGCTACTCCATCCCAACCTATAATACCAGCAATTCCAGGATTAACAAGTACCGGATTTATTACTCCCCAAAAAATTCCACAACTCTCAAAACTTCCTGAAACTTTAGCTGTTATTGGTGGCGACCCCAGTGGAATAGAAATAGCACAAAGTTTTTCTCGTTTAGGAACTAAAGTAACTATAGTAGTCAAAAGTTCTCATATTTTAGGTAAAGAAGACTCAGAAGCAGCATTTTTAATTCAAGCTAAGTTAGAAGCGGAAGGTATTAAAATTTTAACTCAAACAGAAGTATCTCAAGTGAGAAAAATAGACGATAAAAAATGGATTTTAGTAGGAAACGAAGCTATAGAAATAGATGAAATTCTCTTGGCAGCAGGCAATAAACCAAACCTAGATAATTTCAGCCTAGAAGCAGTAGGAGTGAAATTTAAAAATAATAATTTGTTGTTAAATAAAAAGCTGCAAACGACTAATTATCGGATTTATGGTTGTGGAGATTTAATAGGTGGATATTCATTTCCTCATATTGCTAATTATGAAGCCAAAATAGCAATAAAAAATATTCTATACTTGCCTATTTTTTCAGTTAATTATAGTAGCATTCCTTGGGCAATATTCTCAGAACCACAATTAGCAAGAGTTGGTTTAAGCGAACAACAAGCCAGACAACGTTATGGAGAAAATGTATTAGTTTTTCGGCAAAACTTTAAAAATATCGACCAGGCACAAATGTTAAGCAAAACAACAGGATTTTGTAAAATTGTCGGTCATCGGAATGGTAAAATTTTAGGCGTTTCAATAGTAGGAAATCAAGCAAGTGAGATAATTCATATTATGGCATTAGCTATTCGTCAAGGAATTAAAATAGAAGCGATCGCTGAATCACCTCATATTTGGCCGACTATATCAGAAATTAATGCTCAAACAGCAAGAGCATGGTTAAAACAAAAAGGTGATAAAAATCAAATAGTAAAAGATTGGGTAGAAAATTTATTTCATTGGCGACGTTCGTTATGAATTTATAATTTAGAATGCAGAATGCAGAATTATTAATTATTAATTTAATAAATTGTTAAATTAGTAAAGTAACAAATTAACCATATCTTTAATTCTAAATTCTCAAATTATTAATTGCCCATTCCTAATCATAAGTATTGTGCTAAATTTAAAGCTATACCTAATAGTAAAATCTCAATATTTGTAGATACAAATTTCATAGGAATAATAGAATGAATAATCTTGAAACTCCAATTTTTCTTAAACGCCAAGATGTAACTTTAGCTTATACATTATTAAGAATAGTATTCGGAATCAACTTCTTTATACATGGTTTAGTCCGAATTGGAAATATGGGAGGATTTATCCAGGCAATGGTAGAGAGATTTCAAGATATAACACCCAGCTTTATCATTGTACCATTTGCTGCTGTAGTTACTCCTGTAGAATTAATTTCTGGATTCCTAATGATAATTGGGCTGCAAACACGGAATGCAATTATTGCAGGTTTTGTATTAATGATGCCGTTAATGTTTGGAATTTGCCTACTTCAAGAATGGGATACAGCTTCCTCTCAACTTATTTATTGCTTAGTTTTCTTTATTCTTTTAGCCGGTTGTAGTCTCAATAGTATTTCTGTAGATAGAGTTATTCGTAATAGAAAATAAGTCTCAATTTTCTATCTCAAAATTGACTCCTAAAATCTTACTTAAAGATATAGCAATTCGATCTTTGTTTATGAAAATTTTTATAAATATTTGGATTGTAACAGAAAACATAGTTTATTAATGGATAATTATCTCTGGTTAAAACCGAGAGAATTGAATCTAAAGAAAGCTTATTAATGGATAATGGATAGTGGATAATGAAAACTATCTTTAATTAGGGTTTGCTGATTAAACAGCAAATTATTTTCAGCTAAAAGTTTCAGCCTTTTTAGGTATTTAAAAAATCCCAGCTTTTAGGTCTGTGAGATTCAAAAATGAGCGTATTTTGGACAGACTCTCGACAGAAAAATTGAGGAACAATTCTTACTCCTACCTCCTCGCTCCCATATAGCGCTACGCATTAAGGCTCTTGACATTTCTAAATCCTAAAACCCTTTATTAGTCTACTATTCCCTATTCCCTATTCCCTATTCCCTAGCGCTACGCGCTATACTATTTATACTGACTCTTGACTCCTGATTCCTGACTTCTGACTTCTGACTCCTAACAATGAACTTAGTGGTCTACTCAACTGAAAAGCGCTGTAAGTTTATTTGTATTTCTTATGCTTCTAAGCCACACAACCAATAATTAGGGCTTGCTGAATAAGTCTTTTTGCTCTTCGTAGTAGTCAGTAGTCAGTAGAAATGGGAGTTACAGATAGAGATAGTCGGAGAGATTTATCCCTTGATTTTTCTGCTATAAGTACGCCAGTGTCCTAGTTTTTTGAGCTTTTTGAAAGAAAAAGCAGGTACTTTTTCCAGACCAAAGAAGGCCAAAACCTTTGTCTGTCAATGCTTTTATAGCGCTACGCATTAAGGTGTTTGACATTTCTAAATCCTAAAACCCTTTATTAGTCTACTATTCCCTCTCTTGGTGCGCGTTCCCTCTCTTGGTCAGCATTCCCTCTCTTGGTGCGCGTTCCCTT
>JBCDJM010000406.1:0-5479 GCA_038747755.1 Cyanobacteria bacterium P01_H01_bin.35 | reverse complement strand
TTTTCTCAAGTTCTCCTAGTGTATCTGGATGACTAAAAATCACTTCTTCAATAATTTTGATAGCTTGATTGGGGTCGCTATCGGCTCTAATTGGTACAATAATTGTATAATAATAGCTAGAATTAGGACGACTAAAATTAATCAAATTTTGACTTTGTAAAGCAGCATTAGGTACTAACAAATCGCAATGACTGTCAATTAAATATAAAGTTGTTAACCTAATCCCAATAGATTTAATTACAGCGACTGAGCCATCTTCTAAAGACACAACATCACCAAATTGAAATGGTGTATCTACTAATAATACCAAACCACTAAAGAAGTTAGATAAAATATCCCTCAGTGCAAAACCTAGTACAAATGTCATTCCACCAAATGCCACCCATAATCCACTTAAATCTATTCCTAATGATTGAAGGAATAAAAAACCTCCTATCAAGTAAATGAGAATTGGTAGGGTATTTTTAATCAAGGGAACTAAGACATCATCCCAGTCTGCTTCTGTTTTTTCTGCATATTTGCTGAGAGAATAAGCAATTACTTGAGTAAATAACTGATTGATCAAATAAGTGCTGACAGCAACAATTCCGGCTGTTAATAATCTTTCAATGAAAGGGAAATTTTCCAACAAATTTAAACTGTAAATTAATACTTTGAGAGCAGTTAGTACAAAAAGTATTACTAGAGGAGTTTGCAAAATGTTTACAGTTAAAATACCTATTTCATTGCTGGAACGGCGAAAGAAAGACTTGAGCGTCGAGAATAGTATTAGATATAAAAAGAATCCTAGAACTATTGCAATCACTAAAAGTCCTAATCCTTCTTCTAGCCAGGGGAGCGAGTATATAGCTGAAGAGTTTGATGTTTGTAAAAGTGTCAACATAATCTAAATTAATTTTGATAAAGGGACTTAATTAATTTTCTGGCTTTGTCCACTTATGATAACACGGATCGAGATGGGGATAGGGAGGCAAGCAACACACCATAGAAATATTTCCAGAGTATAGAGAGAAAATATTAGACTTCTTGCAGAAGTCAGGGAATAGGGAATAGGGAATAGGGAATAGGGAATGAAATTGTTTATTTCATATCTTGAATTGATTTCATTTTTTATTTTTGGAGATGTCTATTAGATAAACTTCCCTCTCTTCAAGCTTATATCTTACATTTCGTACGACAAAATGTAGCACATCAAGAAGGGAAAACTGGAGTAAGTATTTAGACTCAAGAAAAAAAACCTCTTGCCTGTAATTCTAGACAAGAGGTGAAGATAAAAAAAGAGGAGAAAATGTCAATAGAAGTAAGTAACTTAGACCCAGATCAGGTTGGTAGCAGGAATTATTGATGAGATTGGCATAGAACAGAAAATTAATCAACTACTTGGAGAAAAGTTACCAGAAAAAATAACAGGGGGTTAAGCAGTTATAGGTTATATTTGTCAATAAATAAGTTATGTTCATTGGTTTAAAAAGTTAATTTGGTTCAGGTGAAAATTGGCTTTCATAGCGTTGGTTTAATTGAATATGTCAAGTTTTGTTTGAGCATTCAAAATTTATGGCTTTCTATGATTCATCCAATTTGAGTTCTTGACAAGTGAGAGATTGGTATTGTTGACGTTTGAATTCTTTGAAACCGGGAATCTGATTACAGATGCGCGTCCAATTAGGATTTTTGGATTTATCGAAGCGATCTAGATTTGTTGGGGCAGAATGTTCTTCTTCTTGGTGATAGCAGTAAATGGAGGGTAAGTACAGAGGTTTACAGTTGGTTCGAGTGATGATGCGATAAGCAAAATCAATATCTTCATATCCCCAATGCCCATCATATTCTTCATCAAATCCACCCGCTTCAATGGCACTCTGGATTTTAAAAATGGTATTGCAACCATGAAAGAATGCCCAAGGATGAGGAGTCGTTGCTAATTTTTTGAGATAAGGAAGTCTTCGATCTTCAATGCGATTATAGTTAGAAGAACTTGCAATGGGAACTGCTTCTGTTAGTTTGTCCCATGTCAGTGGCTCAATATCAGCACGACTGATAAAAATACGTTCTGCTGTTAATAAAACATTTTGATCTCGATTCGTTGTATTGATATAGGTACTTAGGTTTGTTAGATAGTGGGGAGGTAAGATAATGTCGGAGTCTAGAGTAATCATCCAAGGATATTGGCTGAGTTTCAAGCCAAGATTACGAGTGCGACTCAAGGCGTAGGTTGTTTTTAACTTGGGCTGCTTAATTAAGTAGAGATTCAGCTTGTCTTTGTAAGCTTCATAAAGCTCATCAAGATTATCCCGATTTGAATTATTATCTACTAAGATAATCTCGAATGGAATAGATTTTTCCTGCCAAAATAAGGATTGCAGTGTATTATTGAGAGCAGCTTTACCATTGTAGCAAGGGATTACAAAGCTAAACATAGATACAGATTATTGAGTAAATTGCATGAAGACATAATCAGGCTTAATATCTTGAGATGACAACTTTTTGTTCACTAAAGCCGTCTTGATCCCATAATCAAGCGCACCTTTAATATCAGTATAAAGTGTATCACCTACCATGACGATACCTGCCTTGTCTACAAAGTTGACATGGGAATGAGCTAGGGCAAATATATCTGGAAAAGGCTTGCCGATGTAAATCACAGATCCACCCAATTGTTTATACATTTGGGCAACTGAACCTGCACAGAATTGCTTTTTTCCGAGCAGTGAAAGGGTATGTAAATCAGGATTTACACATAGCATTGTCACTTTTCTTTCTAGAAAGACTTGAAAATCTTGAGGAGACTCAAAAGCAGAATCTGTTGCCGTTAGCAATATAAACTCTGCCTCTTCAGGTTGATTAACTCGCGAGTAGGGTAAACCCTGCAATAACTGCTCATGTTGAGCCTCACCCATGTAATAATAACGGGAACCAGCAATTGTTTGATTAGCCGCTGTATCAGCAGAAAGCAGATATCGAGTTGTGTCTCCAGAAGTAACAATGGCTTGATAAAGCGTTTGGCTAATACCCAGGGATAAGAGTTGCTCAGACATGAATTCTCCCATTGTCGGTGTATTGCTGATCAAGACAACGGTTTTTCCCTGACTCTTGAGAAATATAAGCCACTCTATGGCATAGGGAAAGCATCGCTCACCATCTATTAGCACACCCCATAAATCAATAAAAAAAACATCGAATCGATCGGCGAGTTCATGCCAATGCCAGGAATGAATAGGAATATTAACGCTCATAATGCTTCAAGATTGGAGTAGAATTGATAGAAAGATTAGAAAAGAAATCTAAGGCAACTACAGCTTGTTCTACTAGCATTCCCAAACCATTAATTGATGATTTCGCCCCAGAAGCAAATGCCCATTTCTGAAAGATAGTGTGTTTAGCAATTTTGTAAGCACACTCCAGATTAGCTCACCGGAGGCAATGAAGCTACGATCCATTGCCGTTGCCTTGTTATCTACTTTGTCTTTAAAACGCGTCATCATGCCAGAACCAGTTTCGCTGATCCTCTTGGATTTTTCTAAGTGCGACCATTCTATTCTCTTGATCTTCAAATATTTCCCCATACAATTTCTTCGATAGGATGTTTGCCCATATTTCTTGCTTAATTGAAGACAATATAAACCTTGTACCGACTTCCTTCCATGATTTTGTAAGCTTTTTCCCAACCACTCCCACTTCTTCGTAACACGGGTAATTCTTTAAGAAATCAACAACACGCTTCACTGATGGAAAGGATACATCATCAATGGCAAGGATACCCCCTACTCTTAGCAGTCGAGTTGTATAGAAGCAATCTAGCAGTGTATGGTCAAAAGTGTGCCATCCGTCTATAAAAATGAAATCAAATTGACCTTCATTTGTTTCTAATAGTTTGGGAAGCGCAAATTCTGATTTCTTTTCGATTAGGCTGTAGAAATCAATTCCTACAGCCTCCAAGTGCTTTATTCCAACACCATCCCATTGGGTATTTTGGAAAGGATCTATAATAGTGTGTGAAGCGCCTGGTCGTTCACTTGTGCCTGAGCAAATATATAGCGAGGAAAGTCCGTATGCACAGCCGACTTCTAAAGTGTTGCGGATCGTGGAATCACTATTAATGATAGAAAATAGAAACTCACCTTCTTCACGATCAATCGTGGAGTGTAGTTCATGAGCTTTCCCACTAAACCCTACAACCGATCCCGCTTCATAGATATTCTTAATAAATTCGTTCATGTTAAGCTTCTTCATTTTTCTAGCTAACCTATAATTATAACTTGACAAGTGAGAGATTGGTATTGTTGACGTTTGAATTCTTTGAAACCGGGAATCCGCTCGCAGATGCGCGTCCAATTAGGATTTTTGGATTTATCGAAGCGATCGCCGAGTTCATGCCAGGAATCAGTACGACTTTTGACGCTCATAATGCTTCAAGATTGGAGTAGAATTGATAGAAAGATCGGAAAAGAAATCTAGGGCAACTACAGCTTGTTCGACTAGCATTCCCAAACCATTAATTGATGATTTAGCCCCAGAAGCGATCGCCCATTTCTGAAATATTGTGTGTTCAGCAATTTTGTAAGCACACTCCAGACAATGGGTATCTGGGCTAATGATAGCCGGATTTAAGGGTAAATGATGTCCTTTAATACTGGCTGACGTGGCATTGATGATCAAATCGAAAGGCTCTTGAGGAATATTTTTATAAGTGCAAGTGCTAATCATATCAAAAGGAAAATCTCGTTTAATCCTTTCAAGACGTTCTTGATTTCGATTACAAATTAAGATACTTTTAGGACACTCGTTAATAAGCTCCATCAACATTCCCCGCAACACGCCACCAGCACCTAAGACTAATAATTTCTGATTGCGAAATGATAGTCTATGGTTACCTTTGACATCTCTGATAAAACCTTCTCCATCAGAATTATCACCGTAAAATACTCCCTGTTCATTGCGAATAATATTAACCGAACCTGCTTGACGGGCACGCTCTGTTAAAAAATCACACAATTCAAAAGCTTGAACTTTATAAGGCACGGTGATGCAAATGTGGGTTCCTGACTGAGATTTTAGGTCTAACATCTTTGCTTTGAATTCTTTCGGCTCCACTTCAAACTGTTGAAGTTTTAGGTCTATTCCCTGTGAATGACAGCAGAGTTTGTAGACTTCTCCTAAACGACTATGAGAGAGAACACGCCCGAAATAGGCAAGTTTAAATTCTTGGATTGAGCTAACAAGACTTGGAGACTTTTGTGTGTATACCATGAGTTAAAAAAATTATATTTTACAGATGTTTTACTGGACTGGCAGTAATAGGTAGCCTTGGGATGGACTCTAGGGTTTCAACAATTTTGAAATAATATAGAATCCGGTGTGCGATTCGTTTGGCCTAAGTAAACCCTAGTTTGCGTTCAGCCAGCCCGTAAAGGGAAACTCTGATATTCATGGAGGTTAAATTCCTTCTCGCGCGGATACCGCGTAACTCCATAGTCCCAGG
>JBCDJM010000405.1:0-5479 GCA_038747755.1 Cyanobacteria bacterium P01_H01_bin.35 | reverse complement strand
CTAAAATCTAAAAACTATTGTGCAATAGTTGAATGAATTATCAATCTCAATCAAATTAGGCGATCGCTACCCTCAAAGTTTATCTAAAATCTAAAAACTGTTGTGCAATAGTTGAATGAATTATCAATCTCAATCAAATTAGGCGATCGCTACCCTCAAAATTTATCTAAAATCTAAAAACTATTGTGCAATAGTTGAATGAATTATCAATCTCAATCAAATTAGGCGATCGCCTAGCGGTGTGTAGGACTATTCCTATCCCTCAACACTTTATCTAAAAACTGTTGCGCAATATTTGTTTCCCAATTTATGTAAACTTATATGAAGTAGAGTTTTTATCATAAATTATGACATCTCGTAGGCATTTTAATACCATATTTTTAGCTATTTGTCTAGCTTTGATAACTTGGTTTAACTTTATTCCCAATGTTTGGGCACTTGGAGGTAAACTACCTGAGTTATACCAACCAGCACCAGAATTTACCCTACCAACTAATACAGGGGATGGGGAAATTTCTTTATCAGATTATCGTGGTGAGTGGGTAGTGCTTTATTTTTACCCTAAAGATTTTACTTCTGGTTGCACAATTGAAGCGCGTAGGTTCCAGCAAGATTTACCAAAATATATTTCTAGAAATGCTCAAATTTTAGGTGTTAGTGCAGATGATATAGACTCCCATGCAGAATTTTGTGATTCTGAAGGATTGAAATTTCCATTGTTAGCTGATACGGATGGAAGTGTTAGTAAAAATTACGGTTCGTGGCTAAACTTTTTTTCAATGAGACATACTTTTATTATCGACCCAGATGGGATGTTGCAGGAGATTTTTCTAGGAGTAAGACCGCCTATTCATAGTCAAGAAGTTTTGGCTCGTTTAGATGAGTTGCAGCAGAGTTAATTAATATAGCAGGGAAGAGGAAACAGGGAACAGGGACCACTTGGAAAAACATTTCCGTTTTCTAAGATTTATCATCAGTAATTGTCCTAAGTAATTCTTTCTTAGCTATATCAAATTCTGTCAAATCATCATTCGGTAGAGATGTTTAATTAAACATCTCTATAGTATTAAAGTTATTCCTTTAACAAATTCTGAATTATCAACTACAGCATTCCACATCGTAAGTTCTAAATCTTCACGAAAGTAATCATCAATAGTAAAGGTTATTTCACTGATATAGCACTACGCAAAAACGTTAGGACATTTATAAATCCTGGAACCGTTTAAAAATCTACTATTCCCTACTCCCTACTCCCTACTCCCTAGTCCCTATAAAAACTAATTTATGCTGAACTTACTAAATAAAAGATTATTTTGGTACTTAGCATTACCAATAATTGTCATAAATGGTTGGGCTTTACTACAAATATTTCAATATTTTGGTCGAATAATTACAATAGCTGTTTCTGCAACATTACTATCATTTTTGTTAGATTACCCAGTGCTTTTTTTGCAGAGACATGGAGTTAAAAGAAACCGCGCAGTTATTTTAGTATTTTTAGTAGCATTAGTAATAATATTAGTTTTGGGAATTATTCTAATTCCCCTACTATTAGAACAACTTACTGGATTAATTGAAAAACTTCCTAGTTGGCTAGAATCAGGAAATCAACAATTAGAATCATTTGATAAATGGGCATCTAAGCGTCAATTACCAATTAATTTAACAGGTTTGACAGATCAATTTACAGAACGTTTATCTTCTCAATTGCAAGATATTACAGGAGAAATTATTAGTTTTGTTCTCAATACAGTAGGTAGAATTTTTGATATTTTAATTACCATAGTTATTACTTTTTATCTAATGTTACATGGCGATCGCCTTTGGAATGGAATATTTAATTGGCTGCCTAATCACCTAGAGATTCATATTCGCAAATCATTTAGACAAAATTTTGAAAATTATTTTATTGGTCAAGCAACACTAGCTTGTTTGATGGGTGTTTCTATGACCCTAAGTTTGTTATTTCTAGGAACTCCTTTTGGCTTATTATTTGGCATAGGAATTGGGTTTATGACTTTAGTTCCTTTTGGTACTGCTTTGGGTGTAACTCTTGTTAGTTTGTTAATAACTTTAGAAAATTTTTGGCTCGGAATAAAAGTTTTAATTGTGATAGTTTTAATCGAACAAGCAATTGAAAATTTTGTTGCCCCCAGAATACTAGGAGGGTTTACAGGTCTTAATCCTGTCTGGATTTTACTTAGTATATTAGTGGGGGCGCAAGTATGGGGAGTTTTAGGTTTATTAATTGCTGTACCCATAGCAGGTTTTGTCAAAAATACTGTTAGTTATCTCCGCTATTATGCAGAATTTAATCCATAGTTAAATAATTAATAATTAACAATTAATAATTAATTATTACCTCTTTTTTTTAAGAAGAGGATTGGTTAAAAGGAATTTTTGATTTTTTTTTATCCTTGAAAGGAGAGGTTTTAAACCTTAATTTTTCGGTAAAGAGTCTGGGGGAGATGGGGAGTGTAGCGAGTGTCAGAGGAATTTTCGACCCATTTTTTGTATAAAAAAACATGATTTTGTTGATACTTAATACTGAATAGAATAACTGAATACAAAGTGATTACTCACCCCTTTGTTAATCCCACTCCCCTACTCCCCTACTCCCCCACTGCCCTACTCCCCTGCTCCCTTACTCCCCTACTCCTTAAAAAAGAGTCTTCTACTTTGCTCTGTATACCCTAATTTTTCTTCAATAGCCTGCCAATCTTCCTGTTCAATATATTGAATAAACCCATCAATTTCCTCACGAAAAGAATAGAGCGATCGCAAAACCTCTAGACGATTATATTGGGCCATCATTCGTCCTAATTCTGGATTACCCCCTCCAACTCGGCTAGTATCAAGGAAACCAGAACTAGCCAACTCTTGTGCTAACTTAACAACAGTAGGATTACTCTCACTCATACAGGCAGAAATTAAACTAGCACTGGCCATCACAGGCAAATGAGAAATCCAGGCAACAGCTCGATCATGTTCATGGGGGTCACAAAAGTAAACTTGACTCTGGAGCAACCTAGCTATTGCCTCAACTTTCTCCACAGACTCTGGGGGAGTATTCTCGGTAGGAGTAAGTACATAAGGTCTATCTCTAAATAAACCTAATTGAGCCACTTCAATCCCACTTTCTGCTTTGCCAGCCATGGGATGTCCACCTACAAAATTAGGCCAAATTTTAGAAACACCTTCGACAATAGGTTTCTTAACAGAACCCACATCAGTTAGAATTGCAGAGTAAGAAATAAAGGGAATAAGCTGTTCTAGAGTAGGAATAATAGTGGATATGGGAGTACAGATAAATATTAAATCAGCAATAGATAGTAAAGATAGTTCCAAGCTAGCTTCATCAACAGCTCCAAGAGCAATTGCCTTTTGACAAGTTTTTTCTCGGCGAGAGACCCCAAGAACACGATAGCCTAGGGTTCTTAAATCAAATCCGATTGAGCCACCAATTAAACCCAATCCAATAATACCTATATTCATCATAATGTAATGGGCATGATACAAGGATGCGCCCTAATGATAATCGAAGAACTTCAACAAAAATATGCTGCTGGTGAAAGAAATTTTACTGACCTCAATCTTTTTGAGGCCAATTTAACTGGCATTAATCTCAGTGGGGCAAATCTTAGTGGAGTCAACCTCAGTGTTGCCAACTTAAGTGGTGCAAATTTAACCGATTCCAATCTTAGTAAAGCTAAACTTAATATTACTAAACTTAATGGAGCGCATCTGAGTGGCACAAACTTAAATGGTGCTGACTTAAATGTGGCAAACCTAGTTTTAGTTAATTTGAAAAAAGCTCAATTAATTGCTGCGAAATTGATCAGAGCAGAGCTAATTAGAGCAGAATTAAGTGGGGCAAATCTTTCTTTAGCTGACTTAAGTGGGGCTAGTCTTGTTGAAGCTACGCTCCGAAAAACTAATCTTAGTAGTGCTAATTTAAAGGGAGCTAACTTGCGTTTTGCTTCTCTTACAGGATCTATTTTAACAGAAGCTAACTTGCAAGGAGCAGACCTTAGTGGTGCTGACCTTAGTGGTGCTGACCTCAGTGGTGCTGAATTGAGACAAACTAATCTGACTGGTGCTAATTTGAATGGGGCTGATTTAAGTGGGGCTAACCTACGTTGGGCTGATTTAAGTGGAGCTAAACTGAAGTGGGCAAGTCTCAGTGATGCTAAACTTAGTGGTGCTGACCTAAGTAGAGCAGATTTATCCCAAGCTAATCTTTTAAATGCTAGTCTAGTTCATGCTAATTTATCAAGTGCCTGTTTAATTGAAGTAGATTGGATTGGAGCAGATTTAACGGGGGCAACTTTAACAGGAGCAAAAATTTTTGGTGCTTCTCGCCTAGGAATTAAAACAGAAGCAGTAAGCTGTGAGTGGCTTGATTTAAGTCCGAATGGAGATCAAAGCCAAGTTTATTCCCTGAATTCTGGAAAAATTAAAAGTTTTTTTCACGAGACTCTTCCTCAAGTAAAGATTATTGTTGATAGTCCCTTAGATAGTTCCAGTCATTATGCTCTAGCTGCAACCTATTATCAAGTCAGTAAGTATTTACCAGAGCTAAATCAACCCCCTTCTATAGAAGTTAATTCTTGCAGAACAATTATTTCGTTTCCAATGAACAGCGATAAACAGCTATTTGCTACTGCTTATATCGCTATTATACCTTTTCATGATTCTGCTAAAACCCAAGAGAATATTATCAGTATTATGAAAATCCTTAAGTCTCAAGATATAAATTATTTAACTCCTGTCGTAACTCAAACAATTCGGCAGTTAAGTACAGTTTTAACTAAATCAATTAAACAAGTTAATCAAATTAAGAAGGACAAAGGATTACTGAAATTTTGTAATGGAATTAAATTTTTTCAGACAGCGACAAGAATAACTATAATTAATTCCAGTGGTCAAAAATTTAATCTCTACCATCATCCTACATTTGGTAAGCGAATAGTAAATAAAGTTAGTAAAAATCGTGAAGTAGAAACTATAACTCAAGCACCTCAAACAGAACCATATTCTATTAATACAATTATTGATTTTATTGATGGCTTTCATAAATCATAAATTCTAAGCATTCAGCTATTAGCACCTCAGCAATTAGCAAACCTGAGCTTAAGGAAGGGGTTTAAATAAATATATACTTTAAGATCGAGGGTGCTAGCTTTTGTAGTTAGATTTTTCTGACTCCACTAATAGCATTTCTCAAAAACTTTTCTACATTTGATTGAAGTAATATCGTGTCCGGTAGCATTGGTATTCTAAGCATGAAGTTCATTAATGGATAATGGATAATTAATAATTATCTCTGGTTAAAACCTTTACGGAATTGAATATAAGGAAATTCAAGAGCACTTTTCTCTTGGTCGATTGGATATGGCGTTTAGCGTTCCGCACAACTTTCGTATAGGGAATGCTCCGCAAACGTTAACGGCTGTCGCCGACATATATAGCGGAGCGT
>JBCDJM010000404.1:0-5512 GCA_038747755.1 Cyanobacteria bacterium P01_H01_bin.35 | reverse complement strand
ATAAATATACTCTCTTTTTTCCCTGGGTTAATCTAAAAAAAATACAACACAAATAAATTGCTTATTTATATGGGATGGTGTTTTGGGCTTTCCCCCCCCTACCGAAAAACACCCCCCACTTTAAGTTGATTATTTATTCATTTTAAAAGTTTTTGAAATAGTTAAAAATATGATAAAATAAGGGTTGGTAATTACAAATAAAAATCAATAAAAGTGGATATATTAGGCTTTTATCAAAACCATATTAAGCAAAAGTTGAGTCCATCTCAAGTAGTAACATTACAAATTTTATTATACTTAATATCTGTAAATAAAACTGTACAAATATCAAAATTAAGTAATTATTTTCCCCTGCCGATCAAATCAGAAAGTAAGCGAAAATATATACAAAGATTTTTAACTTTAAAAGAGTTGAGCCTAGCTTTATTTTGGTTCCCTTTAGTTAAAATAATAATAGAAAATTTATTCAGCTTTAGCTCAGAAGTAGTATTAATTTTAGATAGGACTCAGTGGCTTGCATACTAATATATTAATGATTAGTTTGGCTTGGAAAAAGAGAGCTTTACCCCTGTACTGGAAAATTTTAACTCATAAAGGTGCGAGTAATTTAACAGAACAACAAGCAGTAATTCGTCCAGTCCTAAAACTATTAAAAGGCCAGAAAATTATTCTGATTTAGTTGAAGTATTCTTCAGTTTTGGGGGCAAATTCTATTCTATATATAGCTTTCAGCTAGCTTGTCACCCCGTGAGCCTCTAGCTTCTTCAACTTGAACAGTATCGGGTGTTAAATGTCGCCATCTAAACCTTTGAGAAAACTCATGTGACTTCCCTTCCACCACATCCGCTGCAATTTCCCCCAATAAAGGCGCCATTTTAAATCCATGCCCACTGCCACCGCTACTAACAGAAAGACCTTTAATTTCTGGATGGTTATCTATCCAAAAATGTCCGTCAAGGGTATCAGTGTATAAACATCTGCGGGTATATACCAAAGGAGCATCTACCAGTTCCGGGAAAGTCATCTGCAAAAAAGACCGCATCTTCTCCACCTCATTATCCTTAATTCGGCGATCACCACTTTCAGGATGAATAGGTACACCACTAGAATGTATAGCTATCTTGACAACACCATACTTAGGCAAAAAAGGAAAACCATACCAACCAGAATTAGAAATATCAGCAGAAAACACACTCAAATAAGGAGACGAAAAATATTTAGGGTTTTGAGGTTTTAACCAAAACACAGGATGACCAGTCGTTTTCATGTAAGGTTGTAGCTCCGGCAAAAGATCAGGAGTATTAGCACCTGCTGCTACCAGTGCATGACCGCATTGAAACGTATTTCCCTCTTTAGTTTTGACTCCTTGTAGCTTTCCATTTTCCACAATAAAACTTTCTGCTGTTTGCCCTTGGTAAATATCAACACCCAAAGAACCAGCATACTCAGTCAGTTTTTCCACTACCAAGGTAGATTCTACATAACCTCCTTTGGGATTAAAATTTGCATCTATGTAAATCGAGGTATTCACCATCGGAAAACGTTCTTTAATACCTTCGGCATTTATTCTGTCTGTGGAATAACCACTTTCCATGAGATTTTGATAACTTGACTTTTCAAAATTGTGGCGATCGCTTTCAATCTTATCTTTGCACAGCATTAAAAAACCTACTTCGTGGTATAACTCTTCTCCAAAAAGTTCATTCCATTCTTTCCAGCGATCGATACATATTTCTGCCATGCGGAAATATTCTTTATCAGAACCATATTCCATGCGCACAGCTTTAGTCACATCAGTAGAAGCTGCCAGATGATGGGGAATAGTATCTGGGTTAATAACTGCCACTTTATATTTTCTTTTGGCTAATTCTACAGCAGCAGTAATACCAAAGATGCCGCTACCTACAATTAGAAAATCATATTTTGTATTGGGATTTTCCATTACTCTCTATAAATGTTAAAGATATCTAGATTTTAAATTTATTTGTTGAAAACATCAACTGCACAATTTTCCTTTACTTAGGATTAAATCAAGTTAACTGAAGGGGTTGGTGATTAGGTAATGTTCTTCAATATTTATTAACTGTACAACTATAGTTTTTTCATAGATATTTAAGACAAAAGCATTAGGCATTTACCAACGCCTAACTGAAAAATTCCTCTTTATCATTTCACCCATATTATGGACATCTAAATCACACCAACACAGTTTATAACTAAATAATAAGGAGTGTTATTTATTATTTCAAAAAATTAACACTCCCAAATAAAAAAATATTAAATTACTAACTTTGCATTCCCAATTTTTTAAGCCTCATCACAAGACTCTAGATCCAATAAATGGATATAAGGTTCAATTAACTCTGGACGTTGAAAGGCGATCGCTCGTAGCATGTGCCAATCATTTAACCCGTCAAAAGGATTTTTATAGTCATCTTCCTCCAAACGAAAAGCCAACTTAGCTACATCATCTGTAGTTAAACTAGAAACTTCGTTTAAGGAACGGGTTACAGTTTGCATCAAAACCAACCTCCCTGAAATGGCATCTGCTGAAAGTCTTAATAATTAAGATAGAGTGCTATTAACATCTATATAATATAATAGTCTTTCTAAGCTTTTGCTATAACATCTATAACAAAATTTCGCATTAATTTCAAAGTTTCCGGGCGAATTTCATGCCCCATATCAAATTCTTGATATTGTATATTTGCCCCTAAATTTGTGAAAGAATCACGCGATCGCCTTCCTTGTTCAATAGGTACCATTGGGTCTTCTATACCATGTACTATTAAAATGGGCGGTAATTTTTCGACAGATGGTTGAACTGGAGAATGTAAATAGCCACTTAAAATAATTAAGCCTGCTAATGGCAATGTTACTCCGACATCCATAGCCATTGCTCCACCCTGAGAAAAACCACATAGAATAGTTTTAGATAGAGGTACTCTTGTTTGACTTTCCAGAGAAATTAGCCAATCAATCAACATTTGGCGACTTTCCACTAAACCTGGGAATTCTTGATTGGACATATCGTACCACATTTTTCCTCCAGGAACTTGAGGATGAGTTAGTGGGGCGTCTGGGAATTCAAACCGATAGTCAGGAAGATTCAAATTTGATGCCAAAGGTGTTAAATCATTACAGTTAGCTCCCCAGCCATGCAAAGCAACAAACAGAGAAGTAGGTTCAGTTTTAAGTGAAATAGGAATAGAATTTAGTTGTGCCATTTCAGTTATTAGTTATCAGTTATCAGTTATCAGTACCTCCTGCTGAATTAGGAAGCAAGAAAAATTTCCTCTTTTATTGCCTTGAAAGGGTTATTTATTGGTAATTGTGGCCATTTAAGAGAAAAAAAATTATTGACAAAATAAAAATCTTGCAGGAACTAATATTAAAGATTAATGCAAATTACTGTGAAAATAGTTACCAATGGATAATGAATAATTAATCCCTTTTAGTGTAATAACTCCAGTTAAGGAAAAAAAAGTGGTGTTGGTGAAGCGCGTGTATGATATTAATCTTAATTATTTAGGAGTCAGGAGTCAGGAGTCAGGAGGAAAGAAAGAAGAAGAATAAAGAGTAGTAGAAGGAGAAAGTCTTTTGTTCCCACTCTTATCCGGATAGGATATCATACCTTTATTCACCAACGCCAAAAAAGTGCTAGGAGATTTCTTATTATTTCCGCCTCTCGGTTTTAACCAGAGGTAATTATCCATTATCAATTAATGAAAGAGTTTTACATTGATATGGTTATTTTTATTTACAAATAATTTTGAGATTAAATTTATAAGTCATATCTCCAAAAAAACAATTTCATTTGAGACAGCTATATCTATCATTTTTCCCTTTTTTTCAAAATTTAGTTCTTCTTCCTGTTACCAAGGACGTAGGGTCGTTGTATGCAACGCCTCTACCTTATCTAACAAACATTTATCACACTTAGTATAAAAGATTTTAATTTTATCAACATCCTAAAAAAATGGTTAACAAACGCAAATCACTTCCACCCTCTCTAACAATTAAATTAGGAAAATGGGTTTGGACAACACTATGGCAAATAATGATGTCAAGACTTGCTCCTAGAAATAATTCAGGGGAATATATTCGTCCAGCTAGTCTATTTAGAGAAACAGTAAGTATACAAACAGAAAATAAATATCAACCAGCTACCAAACGCTACCGTCTATTTGTTGGACTAGGTTGTCCTTGGGCACACCGAACTCTTGTTGTTAGAGCGCTGAAAGGTTTGGAAGATATTATCTCAATAACTATTGCCTCTCCAGCAGGGGATAAGGGTATTTGGGTATTTGAAGATGAACAAGAAGGATGCCGTACTTTACCAGAACTATATAAGTTAGCACAGCTTGGTTACAATGGGCGTGCGACTGTACCTGTATTGTGGGATGAACAGACAAAAACTATTGTTAATAATGAAAGTGCAGATATTATTGTTATTCTCAATTCTGAATTTAATCAGTTTGCTAAAAATGCCGATATTGACCTTTATCCAGAACAATTAAAAGCAAAAATAGACGAGTGGAATGAAAAAATTTACCATACAGTAAATAACGGGGTTTATCGTTGTGGGTTTGCCCAAAGTCAGGAAGCTTATGAAAAAGCTTGTCAGGAATTATTTACTACTTTAGATGAAATTGACAATACACTTTCTAAAAGTCGGTATCTTTGTGGTGAGTCAGTAACATTAGCAGATGTACGTTTATTTACTACTTTATTCCGCTTTGATGTTGTTTATTATGGATTATTTAAGTGCAACTTACGGAGAATAAAAGATTATAAATATTTGAGTGTTTATCTACAAGATTTATATCAACTTCCAGGCATAGCAGATACTTGTAATTTAGAGGCAGTGAAAAAAGACTATTATGGTAATCTTTTTCCTCTTAACCCTGGTGGAATTATTCCTTTGGGTTCATAATTCAGTTATCAGTTATCAGTTATCAGTAAACACTTTTCATGTCGCGCAGCGAAAGCAAACCCTAATTATTATTGTTATCAAAAAAAGGAGTGGGAGCATCTTGCTCCCGTACTTTTCCATTAAAAGGGAGAGGATTAACCCTCAAGGAAAAAATTTATTTATTTTCCTCTTTCAAGGGGAAACTTTTAACCTGAATTATTTAATTATTAAGTAAGCATTCAGCCCTCAGCTATTAGCTATCAGCTTCCGGGAAATATCTAGATAATGTATGGGTTTACAACTCGACCCTCGTTGTTGTACTTCAATTTATGGCTTGAAAATGTACTATAAGTTAAAAGATTTGCTTGATTCATAATTAGAGCTGTTAGTGCAGCTCCTCCGCAGGAGGCTAGTGCCGCTACGCGGAAGTCAGAAGTCAGAAGTCAACCCACCCCTAACCCCTCCCAGGAGGGGAAGTCAGAAGTATTGTAAGGTAAGACTTTTAGGATTTTGTAACTGGTCAGTTATTTCCGTCATCCTGCACTAGCTAACTGCTAATAGCTGAATGCTTAAATTATTAATTATTAATTATTAATT
>JBCDJM010000403.1:0-5564 GCA_038747755.1 Cyanobacteria bacterium P01_H01_bin.35 | reverse complement strand
TTAGCCTTTTCAGTTTCTGTGTCAGTTTCCTCTGGGGATGAAGAAGTATTTGCTGATTGTAATTTAGTGTTAGCCTTTTCAGTTTCTGTGTCAGTTTCCTCTGGGGATGAAGAAGTATTTGCTGATTGTAATTTAGTGTTAGCCTTTTCAGTTTCTGTGTCAGTTTCCTCTGGAGATGAAAAAGTATTTGCTGATTGTAATTTAGTGTTAGCCTTTTCAGTTTCTGTGTCAGTTTCCTCTGAAGATGAAAAAGTATTGACTAAATTTGAACGATGATTATTTTCCTGGGTTTCATCTGAAGATAGATAACTTTGAGCTGATCCTTGATGAGGTGAAGATATAGTAGAATTATCTAAAATTTGTCGTCCTGAATTGCCAATAATAGAAGCAGGTAAAACAACCCTATCTGCCTCTACATCTTGTTCTATAATAGTAGCCAAAGCACCAACACAAGCATTAGCTCCAATCTTAATCTTACCAACTAATAAAACACCCGAACCGATAGTAGCTCCCGATTCAATTTCGATATTGCCTTGGTAAGCATGAATAATAGCTCCCATACCAATACAAACCCCCGATCCAATAATAATCTGACAGTTATCAGCAGCTTGAATAATTACACCAGCAGCGATCGCCACACTTGGATCAATTTTCACATCACCACTAACAAAAGGTTCAATATTAGTTATATGTTGTAGTGGTGGCAACTGCATAAATACTCCTTTTTATAATAATCGTTTTAAGCATAAAATACCAGTTCATTAATTAATAATTGATAATTGATAATTGATAATTACCTATAGTTAAAACCGTAACAGAGTCGATTGGATATGCAGCCGAAACGACAACTTTTTTCCCCTTTGAAGAGGGGAGGCTTTTAACCTGAATTCTTTAATTAATAATTATTCGGCAATAAAATTTAATTTAATCTAATTTTTCCAGAAGTAAATTAATATTATTTTGCAGTTGTAAAAGGGGAGGTTCATCAGGATTTTCATCCAAATCTTTAACTAACCAATATTCAATTTTATCAACCCATTCAGGAAACTTAGACTCCATTAAAAGACGATGAGCAACTTCATCAACAGCAACAACTTTGTCAGCGTTTTCTAAATCTGTTTGTTGAACTTGCATTGGTTCCCTCAAAGATACAGAATCAATCTGAATATCTAAAGACTTCAAAGCTTTAATAACCTCTGGTGAAATAGCTCCCACATTACCAGATTCTGGACGAACATTTAAACCCCGTGAATCTGCCTCCCATTTTATTCCTTTTTTTGAGGCTAAATCATTGAAAAAATATTCACTAAATCTACTGCGATAATAATTACCCGTACAAAGAAAGAGAATTTTTTTCATAACTATTAATTATAGTATTATCAAGCATGAGAAACTTGCAAATAAGACTTTTGATTATTGTATCTAAGTTCCTAAAATATTAGGTCAAGCAGGAATAGGTTGTAGGTTCTAGGTTATTGTTTTTAGGTAACAATATTTTACCCAATATGTAATTTATAGGACTTACACAAAGAAACCCAGAACTCAGGTGTGTAAGTCCCGATCAAAAAAGCTAAACTACATAATTCAGTTGAAAAGCAACCATCTTCAAAGTGTCTATAATTAAAGATGCTAAGTCTTAGATTACTCATCTAACACCTAAAACCTGCTTCAATTAGTTCTTACCGTTAGGTTGCTGAATAATCATTTCTAAAACACGGCGCTTCGCTTTAGGATCGATACCAATCAAGCGAACATATTCTCCCTCATGTTGAGCCAAACTTTCCTCAAGCACTGGGAAAACATCAGCCTCTCGTTTAGCATCTATTTGAGTATCAGTTTTCCAAGAGCTGGTGCGGAAACGACGTTGATCAGCATATTCAGTCCCAATTTTATAACCACCCGCAATCAAAGAGCGAATTTGTTCAACTGCTTCTTGATTTAACTTCTTTGTTGCAGCAGAATTTGTTACACTACTATAAACAGGATCTGACTGAGAACTACCATTATTAGCTGCTCCATTAGAAGTAGCTTTAATAGCAGCAAATCCCTGAGCTTTATTACCATTTGGCTGTTGAATCACAGTTTCCAACACCCGACGTTTCGCATTAGTATCAACACCAATTAAACGTACATACTCCCCACTATATTCTGCCAAAGCTTGTTCTAGTTCAGCTATTGCTTGAGAAACATTAGTAGCAGAGATAGGAGCGCCACTCATCCAGGAGCTAGTCTTAAAGCGACGTTCATTTGCGTGTTCTAAACTAATCCGATATCCTTGATTAAATAATGAACGTACTTGCTCTACAACATCCTGACTTAATCCAGTATTAGTTGCAGTACCTTGGCTAGATACAGGAGCTTGATAACTTGGAGAAGCAGCCACAGATTGTTGAATAGGGCGATCGCCTGGTTGTTGAATTAATATTTCCGCAACACGACGTCTAACACTAGGATCAACACCAATTAAACGTACATATTCACCACTGTGTTCTGCTAAAAATTGTTCTAAAGCAGCCAAAACTCGTGAAGCATTGGTTTCTGAAATAGTTGGACCATTTTGCCAAGAGCTAGTTTTAAACCGACGTTCATTAGCATACTCTGTACCAATCTTGCATCCTTGATACACCAAAGAATTAACTTGGTTGACTACTTCTGGAGTTAAACCTGTACTATTGGAAGTAGTAGTAGTTTGAACACTAGGAGCAGGAACACTGTAGCCACCATTAGTTGATTTTTGAACAATTTTTTTGCCATCAGGACGTTGAATCATAATTGGAGATATGCGACGTTTGGCTTTAGGATCTATACCAAACATCCGCACATACTCTGCAGCGTGTTCTTGTATACAATCTTCTAGAGCTGCTACTACTTCCGAAGAGTTAGTGCTTTCAATTGGAGAACAAGTCTTCCAGGAACCTGTTTTGAAGTGACGGGCGTCAGCGTGTTCTGTACCAACATAATATCCTTGGGATACTAGCTGCTTTACATGATTTACTACTTCTGGGGTCAATCTACCAGTTCCTACTGAAGAGCTGTTACCGTTACCATTTGTGTAATTAATGTTCATTTCATTTCTAATAGGGGTAATGCAAGACATCTTTTTCGCGCACAGATAACCTTGTCTTAAAGATTCGTTAATTCCTACCACATGATGGGCAAATTCCATATCATCAGGTAGTACATCTGGCAAACGATCTGCTTGCTGTTGATTTGTAATAATTGCTCCTGAAGGCACATATTTACCAGGAGCAATTTCTACGTCTTGGATCAGAGCGTGTAGCATGACGATACACCCTTCACCAATGCGGGCGTTGAAAACTGTGGAACGAAAGCCGATAAAGCAGTCATCACCAATGTAGCAAGGACCATGAACTAGAGCTTTATGAGTGATAGAAACATTTTCACCTATCCACACAGAATACTTTTGTTGGTCATCACCTATAACTCGTCCTTGTTCTAAACCATGGATAACTACTCCATCTTGGATATTAGTTCCCGAGCCAATAGAGAATGGAGTACCTTCATCAGCACGAATTGAGGTGCCAGGGGCTATTAATACATTAGCTCCAATATGGACATCTCCAATAATATTGGAAAAGGAGTGAACATAAGCTGTGTCATCAATCTTTGGCTGTGCCAAGTCTTTTGACCAGGGGGTAGGTGGAGCTGGTTGGTTACGCTGTGGCATCTATTTTTTTCTCCTCAGTTAAATGTTGGGTGTTGGTTATTTGGTAAATTTCTTGTTGTTAATAGTTCAACATCCAACAGTTCAACAGTTTGGTAGTGGACTGTTCAACGATATTGGTCTTTTTTACCATAGATCATGCGATTGTCCACAGTTATCGTGTCAATAATAGCTACTACTCTGGCATCTACAGGAAGTTGTTCACCCCCAGGCACTTCACGAGCTGCTCCACCACGGCTAACCAAAACCCATTCATCTATTCCTGCACCGACATTATCGGCAGCTACTTCATACTTGGGCAGTGGATGGCCTTCTTCGTCTATAAATTGCAGCAGAAGTAGTTTTGTTCCTCTTAAGTTAGGCTCTTTCTGGGTGCTGACAACGGTGCCACGAACTTTGGCAATTTGCATGATCTGTATTTATTTACATGATTTCAGATTTTAGATTTTATACTTTTACCTGAACAAAGTTTTTAAGCTTACCAATAGTAATGTTTGTGAGTTCATCCTGCTTGATAAAACCGATCTAAAACCTCACAATTAGTAACAATTTTAATGTGTACGGACGTTGCATGCAACGTCCCTGCTTATACGGTAACAGTCGCCAGCACAACCTCCACAGGCATTTTTATGTCGGCGACAGCCGAAATGGTTAGGCAAACCAGACTCCTTCTAGGTCTTAGGGCATCTTTTTCAGTTCAATCTCAAATCTACCATCTGAAATCTATTTACTTCTATGGTCTGTTGACTGAACGGATTCCAGTGGTACTATCGCGGAACTGCTCTACCTCTTCAGTATAACGAATAGGCAGAACATACTCTAGGTTTTCATGGGGACGAGCAATGATATGAGTTGACATAACTTGGCCTCCATTCACCTTTCTGACGTTATCAACTCCTGCTCCTACAGAAGCTTGTACTTCTGATACATCTCCACGAATAATCACAGTTACGCGACCACTACCAATTTTTTCATAGCCAACAAGGGTAACTCGTGCAGCTTTCACCATTGCATCTGCTGCTTCTACAACTGCTGGAAAGCCTAGGGTTTCTACCATCCCAACGGCAATTGACATTATTTTTACTCCATGATATTATTTTACAGATTCTTTTAGTTTCTAGTCTATAATCTTGACTTTTATTGACTAATCGCCAGACTAAATTCAAGGAGATTCTAAGCTGATACGATGCAACATGATACATCCAAGCTGCTCAATCTCTTCTTAGCTGACCACAGAAATATTCTTTGGAGACAAATCAAAATACTCGTATACACTCAGCTTAGGGATTAACCTAGCTTTCTGCCTACTTTTCTGATAATTTTTTCAGTCTCTCTAGTTTCATCTACCTAAATTCGTCTGGAAATTTTTCCTAGAGTGGGCAATCTCTTTCGTTAATTAATAATAAATAATTACCTCTGGTTTTACCCTCTCAGATTGAAGATAAGAAAATCACAATTTCTTTTTTTCTCCTGAAAAGGAGAGACAATAAAGCCGAATTGATTAATTATAAATTATCAATTATCAATTAGTAATGATTGCCCTAAAACTTTAGGGTAAACTTGTTTTTTCTACTAGCAAATCAAAGTATCATCCTAAAGTTTGGGAAAATCAATCAGCTCTAGCCAAATATTTAAGACAAATTCCCGCAACTCAAATTAATAAGTTCGGAACTGCTCGACTTCTTCGGTATATCGAATTGGCAAGACATACTCCAAGTTTTCGTGGGGACGAGCAATGATATGAGTTGATACTACCTCACCACCATCAACTCTTTTAGCTGACTCTATTCCTGCTGCAACAGAAGCTTGTACTTCCGAGACATCTCCTCGGACAATTACTGTTACACGAGCGCTACCTATTTTTTCATAACCCACTAGG
>JBCDJM010000402.1:0-5572 GCA_038747755.1 Cyanobacteria bacterium P01_H01_bin.35 | reverse complement strand
ATAATTACCTCTTCTGTAATATAAGGATTGGCGCTCAAGGAATTTTTTCTTCTCTTGGTCGAGAAGAGGCTTTATACCTTAATTTTAATGTTTTATCATAGGGGTTTGGTTTCCAAACCCAATCGAAAATGGGATGAAAAGACCAAATCCCTACAGTTTTTTCACAAATTATTTAGGATTGATATAATATAGTTGTTAGTAATTATAATGGATATCCCAAAATAATCACCATATATCAATTGTGAAAATCCTCAAATATAGAAAAATTATGAAATTAATAGATTTTTGCCTTCCTCTTCTTCCTTCCTTTTTTCTTCTTCCTTCTAACTTCTAAATAAGTTATGTGTTTGCAATCAAATAGATTTTTGCCTTTTTATTCCTTCTTACTTCTTACTTCTTACTTCTTACTTTTTACTTTTTACTTCTTCCTTCTTACTTCTTCTTTACTTGAGAAAACAGATAAGTTATGCGTTTGCAATTAAATAGATTTTTGCCTTTTTCTTTCTTCTTCCTTCTTCCTTCTTTCTTCTTCTTTAGTAGTTGGAACTCTAATTTATCTAGTTCTAGCGAGAGTAAGGCTACTGTACAAGCCCAAGGTTTTCTAGATAACCGTCCCGACTTTTTTGACAAAGGACGACTTCAAATGGAGCAAGAAATAAAACAACTAGAACAAGAAAATCCTCAACCTATATTAACAATTGAATCAGGACAAATACAGTGGCAAAATATTATTTTTACAGAAGGCGGTTTTTCAATCTGGATGCCCGCTGGAACCATGACTGAAGAAACAGAAATTATTGAAACTGACAAGGGAAAAATTAAATTTAAAGTATTTGCCACTCATCCAACATCAGCAAGATTTGTAGTTGCTTATTCTGATATTTTAACCAGTCAACAATTAGCCAATAAACAAAATATATTGCCCAACTTTCAAAATAAAATTGTTGATGTAACAGGTTTTGAATTAAGTAGCGATCGCTCCTACAATTTAGGAGATATTCCAGGGAGAGAATTTGTGTTAAAAAATGATGCTGAAACTATTACATTCAGAATTTATTTAGTAGGTCAACGCTTGCATCTTATCGGTGCGAGTGAAACAGTAAAAAATAATCAAATAGCTGGAGCAGTAGTAACTTTTTTAGATTCATTTAAGCCAAATTAAAATTATAAAGGGAAATGCTATATAATTTTTCCAGAAAAATCTAATTTAAGTTTATGATTCCAGTAGAAAAATTATTTATAGTGGGACTTACACAACTTAACTAGCCAAATTAGACTATAATGCTTGGTCTACAATAATTTTACGTCTCCCGCGATCGCTACGGGACTTACACAACTTTTAGAGCTAATTTATTAAAGTAAATATTAAGGGGCTAAATTACTTGCTCTACTTAGATTATAGGAGTAATGTTTAAGGTTTACTTTAATTCCTAAAAGCGAGATTAGATCAGACTTTTGGCGAAGTTGACACTTCTCATCTTAAGCCCAAATATAGCCCAAACTCTGGAAAGTGAAAGGTAAATGCGTCAATGTTGTTAGTTAACCAGTTAACAAAACGGTGCATACATGGCTGTACGAAAAGCTTTATCAGCATCAGTAAATGTCTTCAAAGGTTTATTTCCCCATTGCCAATGCACGTCCCCCAGTTAACTTATGACAAATGATAAAAGTATAAGCACTTGCATACCAAAATAAAATGGCGTTCTAGACTCCATTTATCTCTTACTTGATATTCTCTTAACCCCAACCATCATGATTGCTTCTCGGTAAAAAACCTCTATCCAATTTCTATTTGAATAGCTATTTACTATCCATTCAGATGTGACTTTTGATGGCTCGACATTGGTAATAAAATAATCAATTTCTGTGGCCTCTTCTATAGAACTAGCATTCATAACGCGCTTCAAATGTTCTTTCTCCTTTAAGGCGTGAAGTTGATGCTGTAAATGTGGCAGCCCAAACTGTTTTCGGTTTTTCTACACTTAATATAACTGATTCAAATTTATCTACTGGTAAGCTTTTGGCTAATTCATCTATTCTAATTAATGATAACCTAGTAGGGACGTTGCATGCAACGTCCCTACTATCCAAATGAAAACCGCTGTAATAATTAATAATGAAAGATTGGTTTAAATCTCTAATTTTCTCTCTCTATTTCTATTTAACTCCAAACCTGCTCTAATTATCCATTATTCATTATCCATTATCAATTAATGAAAGTTCTATAATAAGTAGTAGATTAAATTCTAGGACAAAAAAATTATGGCAAATACTATTGCTTTACTTGCTTATGACAGTAAAAAAGACAACTTAGTTGAATTTGTCAAGAAACATAAAATTGTACTATCTCGCTATCAATTAGTAGCGACAGAAAACACCGCCCAATATATTTTACAAGAAACAGGTATAGAAATAAATTCTGTCTTAGCAGGTCCTTTGGGAGGAGATGCTCAAATAGCTGTAGAAGTAACTAAGGGTAATGTAGTTGCTGTTATTTGTTTGGTAGACTACTTATTCTCTCAATCTTATGAACCTGATATCCAATTATTATTGCGTTTGTGTCAGGTACATAATGTTCCCATTGCCATCAATGTTGCCACTGCCGAAACTATTATTAACAGTTTCATTCAAACTACTGTTGCTCACCTCATATTTAATCCTATATCTGGTCAAGGTAATGCTCAACAAGAGTTATCATTAATTAAATCACTTCTCGAACCCTATCTACATTTATATATACATCAAACCACCCCAGAGAAAACAGCAGAAGAATTAACAGAATTAGCGATCGCTAAACAAGCAGATATCATTATTGCTTCTGGAGGAGATGGTACAGTTTCTGCTGTTGCTGGAGCTTTAGTAAATACAGATATTCCTCTCGGTATAATTCCCAGGGGAACAGCTAACGCCTTTTGTATGGCATTAGGCATTCCTAGTATTACACCCATCAGAAGTGCTTGCGATGTTATTTTGGCAGGCAAAACTCGCGTGATAGATGTTGCACATTGCAACGAACGTACCATGATTTTATTAGCAGGGGTGGGATATGAAGCAGAAACCATAGAAAGAGCAGACCGGGAAACTAAAAACCGTTGGGGAGTCCTTGCATATATGATGGCAGGTTGGGATCAACTAAAGGAACAACAACTTTTTGATATTGAAATAGAAATTGACGACGTTACCAAAACTTTCCGAGCAGGAGCTATTACTATTGCTAATGCAGCTCCACCCACATCATTTTTAGCTCAAGGTTTGGGAGAAGTAGTTATGAATGATGGTTTACTGGAAGTAATGATAATTACCTCCAATAGTAGAATGCAAGCAGTTAACACTGGAGTCAGAATGTTCGGTTCGGCGATATTTAAAACTCCTGCTCAACATGAAGATACTATTGGTTTGCGCACAAAACGGGTAAAAGTCAGTACAGATCCACCGCAAAAAGTTGTGCTTGATGGTGAAATTATTGGTACTACTCCTATTGAAGTAGAGTGTATTCCTAGTGGTTTAACTGTACTTGCTCCACCAACTAATGAAACTGAAGAAAAATCTGCCTGGGATTTTCTTTCCTTCGGAAAAATAGTAAAAAATCAGGGGTTAGAAAATGATGATTTAAAGGATTAGTGTAATATCAAATCCGCTTGCTTTGGAGTAATACAATTCTGTTATCGTCATACAATGGTAGGGGCGAATGGCCATTCGCCCCTAGTAGATATGTTGGTTCTGCATAAGTCCCGATCCATTATCAATTATCGATTACCAAGGACTACCAATCATAGTAAACCCCGCCCAATAATAAGGATGAGATAAATTATTATTCTCAACATCTCCTAACGCCGACGGTAACACCACCGCGCCACGGGTTCCACTTCCCCTTAACTCCCCATCTGCAATAACTACCTCTCCTCGCAACATTGCTAACTGCGCTTGTCTTAACGCTTCTACCTTAATCTTAGCATTATTCAAATGAGTATAAAACTCAGTCATTAACCCCAATGTTCCTTCATCACTCACATACCAAATACTTGCTAAAGCTGACTTAACTCCTGCTGCTACCGCAAACCCCGCAAACCCTAATTCCGCATTTTTGTCCCCGAAAGCAGTCTTACAAGCGGATAATACCAACAAATCAACTGCAGGTTGACTCCAACCTAACTCCCGAATTTCGTCTAGTCTGATTTTGTCATCACCCCATAAATGAATGTAGGATGTGTTAGCTGAACCGGGTAAAAATTCTGCATGAGTAGCTAAATGAATAATTGGATAGGGATAATTTTTTCTTTGATTCAACAAATTATTACGAGTAAATTCTTCATTAATAAATTTACTACCTTGCCATAAGTTTTGAGAAATAGTTTCTAACTCTATGGGGACTGCTGGTAAAGGACTTTCAGATGTAAATTTACTGGCTCCCATTGCTAATACTTGAGTATCTTGAAGAGGGCGATAATTAGTATCCATTAAACTCACACTAGGAATTAAACTGAGGCTATATTTTTCAATTAAAAATTGTGAGCCGTCGTGTAAGACTGCCACAGGTAAAGTTCGTAAACCTTCATCCATACTAAATAATAAAGTATTGATATTTGCTGCTTCTAATTCTGCTGAGATAGGAGCGATTAACCAATCATATAATTGTTGTGCTGGTGTTAGATAACTATCAGTTTCAGAGTTGATTATTTCATGTCGCAACTTTTTGACTAATCTTTTTAATTGCTTGTGTTTAGCATCAGCAATAGTTTTAATAATTGGTTGACCTGATTTGGTATATAATATTAGTTGTAGTTGTTCTGGATAAGCTTTAATATAGACAACGGCAGATTCTTTTCCAGTTTGTTTAGCCATGTCGGTTAAGATATCTCGGACACTTTTTGTATTAACTAATTGTTCGGCTAAGTCTTCTCCAAAGTAATTTGAAAATTCTTTGAGTCGGTTTTCTTCTAACATCATTACTACTTGGTTTGAATCAGTAGCAACTGTAAGAGGATTGGTATTAGGAGTGTCAATTATTTTTAAGATTTGTTGGGTGTCGGTTGTATTGTTGATAGATGATTCTGTCTGACTTTGGGCTGTTGTTGTGTTGGCTGTTTGGTTATTGTTACTGGGGGTTGCTGTGGAAATTATATCGGAGGTTGTGGTTGTTGATAAAGTGTTGGTTTCTTGGGAATTTGTGGTATTATTAGTATTTTGATTTGTTCCTTCGTTCTGAAGATTGAGAGATTCATTTGTGGGAATAAAGTTATTAGTATTTGGGAGATTATTCTGAGTAGGAATTTCTGCTGTAACAGTGTTGCTCGTATCAGCATTAGTATTAATAATTGTTTCAGTTCCATTAATAGCTTGTACTGTTTGAGTACCTATATTAATTTGCTCGCCTGTATTTTCAACAGTGGCATTTCCATTATTTACTTGTACTGTTTGAGTACCAATATTGATTTGCTCGGCTGTATTTTCAACAGTGGCATTTCCATTATTTACTTGTACTGTTTGAGTACCAATATTGATTTGCTCGGCTGTATTTTCAACAGTGGCATTTCCATTATTTACTTGTACTGTTTGAGTACCAATATTGATT
>JBCDJM010000401.1:0-5579 GCA_038747755.1 Cyanobacteria bacterium P01_H01_bin.35 | reverse complement strand
TTATCTTTTCAGTTAAAAATAGTATTTAGGTAGTTAGACATAATTAACTGTCACTACTGATAAATTTAGTTCCGAATTGACCAACTATTCCGGAACGAAAAACTATCTCACAAGTTTTCTGTTTTTGACTGGCAAAAATTATCTTTTGAGTTAAAAATAGTATTTAGGTAGTTAGACATAATTAACTGTCACTACTGATAAATTTAGTTCCGAATTGACCAACTATTCCGGAACGAAAAACTATCTCACAAGTTTTCTGTGTTTGACTGACAAAAATTATCTTTATTAGTGAAAAATAGTATGGAGGTAGTTAGAGGTAATTAATTGTCACTACTGATAAATTTAGTTCCGAATTGACCAACTATTCCGGCACGAAAAACTATCTCACAAGTTTTCTGTTTTTGACTGGCAAAAATTATCTTTTTAGTGAAAAATAGTAACGAAAAATCATCTCACAAGTATGGAGTTTATAAATATCCAGTTATGTTTATCCACCTCTACCTACTTAAGGAAGCTAAAATAATATTTATAATTTGAAGGAATTTCTAGAAGAGTATTTATGGAACAAATCCAGACTTTACAGGAACAGAAAAAACAATTTCTAGAACAAGTAGCTAATGAATATGGATTTTTCCGAAGAGATAGAGAAATATTCTTAGCTAGATTTGATGCAGAAAATGGCAACTCTAAAAATACAGAAGTTTCTCAATTTCTAGGAATGGATACACAGGAATTTCAAGACTATCTGGGTAAGATATGCGATCGCCTGGATTTTAAATCTACTAATCAGAAAGGTAGAAATAAAAAAGGCGAGTCACGTTGGGAAAAAGCATTTATTTGGTTATGGAATGAAAAATTTATCCAGCAAAATTACTCAAATAATTCGAGACATACTAATTCTGAAGCTGCTGAAAAACTAATCAATAATTCTCGTGAAGTTTGCCAAGAAATATTAATCTCAACTGAAAAACAACGCTTAACAACTAATCCTCTCACAAATATAGACGGCACAACATTCGACTATCAAGATGTTTGTATCAGTCTCGGATTAATGGAGAGGAAAAAACAACGAAAAATTCATAAAAATTTTTCCACAGATGGAGAATATAACGAGTACGAAGTTACTAGATAATTTGAGCAAAGTGAGTTTTTTACAGAAGTTCTCGCTCAAGGAAATAGTCCGAAAAGTCAAGGTAGAAAAATTGCAATTATTGGAGAACCTGGTGCTGGAAAAACTACTCGGTTACAAACAATAGCTGATTGGATATTTGCAGAAACTGAAGATGTGGCAATTTGGATTTCTCTGGCAGATTTGCAGGAGAAAACTATCGAGGAATATTTGTTAAAAGTTTGGCTAAAAAATGCTTTGAAAGTAGGGCGAGTTACTTCAGATATGGAAGATGCTTTAGTAAAATTATTCAACCAAGGGCGAGTCTGGTTATTGTTAGATGGTGTTGATGAAATGGGAGTGAAAAATCCTTTGCAATTTATCAACTCTCAAATATCTGGTTGGGTTGCTTCCGCACGAATAATATTGACTTGTCGTTTGAATGTTTGGGATGTTGGTCATTTCAGTTATCAGTTATCAGTTATCAGTTATCAGTACCTCTGCCTGTTTGCTCCGCATGAGTAGGAAAGCCAGAGGCTTGAAATACTTGGCGCGAATATTTCTCTTGGTCGATTGGATATGGCGAGGAAACCTCGCCATCCCTCGACCGCTTTTTTATCCCCTTTATTGGGGAGGCCAAAGACCAAATTTTTCGGTAAAAATTATTTAGAAAGTTTTGATGTTTATCGTAATTTAGATTTTGATTCAGAGCAGGTTAAGGAATTTATTGGTAAATGGTTTGTTAAAAATTCGGAGTTAGGGAAAGACCTACAAAAAGAGTTAGAAAAATCAGGAAAAGAAAGGATTCGAGACTTAATCAAAAATCCTTTGCGGTTGACATTATTATGTTGGTTTTGGCAAAGGAGACAAGGAAGTTTCCCTGAGACAAAAGCAGGATTATATAAAAGATTTGTTGAAGTTTTTTATGAGTGGAAAGAATGGGAACCCGATCCTTTTGCTACTCAGTCAGAGGCAAGGGAAAATTTGAAAGTTGCTTTAGGAGAATTAGCATTTAAGGCAATAGATAAAAATTACTCTAGGTTTCGGTTAAGTCATCGGGAAGTTTGTGAAGTATTAGGTGATGTTGATACTCCACTATTTAAGTTGGTAATGAAGTTAGGTTGGTTAAATAAACTGGGGGTAGCTGAAGAAAATCCCGATGAAGAGATTTATGCTTTTTTTCATCCCACATTTCAAGAATATTTTGCGGCAATAAATGTAGGCGATCGCTATTTTTTCCTAAATCATATTCCTGAAAATCCCGATAGGGGAACTTATCGAATTTTTGAGTCACAGTGGAAAGAAGTATTTTTGTTATGGTTGGGGCGAGATGATGTAAAAAAAGATGAGAAAGAAGAGTTGATTAAAGCATTAGTTGAATTTGAGGATGGTTGTGGAAATTTTTATTGGTATAAAGCTTATTTTTTGGCTGCTTCAGGAATAGCAGAGTTTAAAGAATGTACCATAGCTAAGGTGATTGTAGAAAAAGTCGTTTTATTCTGCTTAAAGCAACTTCTTCCCCTAAATATTCATCAACTTGCATATCAAACATTATTGGAGACAGATTACACAATAGCCAGTAAATTTTTAATATCTTTTTTAAATATCAACGAATCTAATTCAGTACGAATCTGTCTTGATGCTGCAAATATGTTGATACAAATGCAAACAAATCTTGACAAGGTTATTGCCGCTATGGCTGAAATTTTGGAAAGTTGCAATGAAGAGCATTTTTATTTTTATGGTAAAGAATATGCTGCTAGGGTATTACTCAAGATTTATCCAGAAAATATCAAGGCAAAAGAAATCTTTTTAGCCTCAGATTTATGGGTGGATGAAATAGAGGAAGAGCATCATAAGCAGTTGCAAAATTTTTACTTAGAAAACTCAAAAAATATTGATGAACTACTTCTAGATTTGTGTCGCAGTCAAGATAATACATCCCGTTTGCAATTAGTTCAAAAATTGGCTGAAATGGATATTTTTAGTAGTCAAAATTTTTACACTTTCACTGAGGTATTGAGAGCAATTCCAGAAAATAATTCCCTTTATTATTCAATTTCTCAAGATGAAAATCAACTTCGTTATTTAATCATAGAATTATTAGCTGAAATAGGTCGTTTAGGTATGAAAAATTCTGATATTATTGCTTATTTAATTGAATTACTTGATGAAAAAGAATGGTCTTCAACTATTCCAGAAATTGAAGCAGATGATAAAACCAAGAGTAGTAATTTAAAATCTAGGGAAAATCCATTTATAATTAAATCTACTAAAAATGTAACAGAGGAAAATATTATATTTAGACAAATTCGTGTGGTTAAAAGTTTAGGAGAGATAGGTTATAACAATCAAAATGCTATTAATACTTTAACTCAAATAATTCATAGCAAGCGACATATAAAAATCCGATATCAGGCTGCTATAAGTTTAGGAAAAATTAATCCAGGAAATCAAGCAATAATTCCTCTCCTGATTCACCTCTTGATCAACTTAGGAGCAGAAAAGACATTTCTATCTGAATTAGAATACAGTGATACGATCATAGCAGCTAAAAATATTTTAATTCAACAACTAAACAGTAACTCTTTTCAGGGGGTAGTTATAGGATTAAAGGGATTTTTAAGAGACTTTTTATCTGAAGTTAAGCCTAATTTTCATTATAATTATCGAGCTGTGAATGATATAGTATGGCACTGTACCCAAAACATGACTTACCCAAACTTCTACCTCGCGTGGCACTCCAATAATTCCACCATCCAAAACCTAGAAAACCAAATCACCGATATTTCCAAACAACTCCAACCCACTACCAAAACCTACCCCATTTTTATAGACGCCTCACCCTTAAAAAACGAAACCGACACAGAAGCGATCGCTCAAGAAATCTACAATCAAATCCATCAAACCATTTATCCCAATGACGAAAATATCCCAGAAATCAAAAACGCTCCTCAACTCAAACGCCTTATCCCGAAAATCAAAAATCACCTAAACACCAAACACCTTGCCCTTATTTTCCATAAAAGCAACCCTCACCCAGAAACAGTCGCCTTTTGCCATAAACTAACTAACGCTCTTCACATTGCCTGGTTAACCGACTCACCCCTCGAACCCCCACCAGAGGTTTCCCAGTAAATCAACCCAACCTCAAAAGTGCCCTGGAAACTTGGTTAAATGAAATAGAGGATTAAAAAAGAGGGAAAAAATACTTTGCCAAAACCAACATTTGGGTATATAAAAAAACTGCAGTGAGTCTTATATTAAAGATTATTGTATCTAAAACTTAACCTTGATTTTTAAAATTTGCTCCTGCACTATCTGAAGACTTACGTAAAGAAACCCGGTTTCTCGTAGAAACCGGGTTTCTGGATTCGCCTGTGTAAATCTTATATCTATAAAATTAGAAACCAGGAAAATTAATATTATCAAAACTACTAAATTTTTAATATGGATTACGAAACCGCCCGTCAATTTCTTATCGATCAAGGAACTGCCCTAGAAACTAAAATTAACCCCGACGCTTTTCTCATGCGTCTCGACCAAGGCAAACCTCCCATTCCGGGTCAAGTAACTAACATTTTGTTAGCTCTAAAAATTTCTTTTCAAACATTACAAGGCGACCCCCTTCTAGACAGAGAATTAGTTGCCGGATTATATTTATTAGCAATAGAAAGTCTGAAACTATTTGAAGCAGGTAGACGAAAAGGAGTTATGTGGCCGCCACTTTTAAAAGAAGATATCGAACGAATTTCAATTTCTGTGAAAAATATCTTTTCTGGAGTTTGCTCTGAAGCAAAATAATACTTAATCTGCTTTATTTATTGGAAATTATGAAGCATACAAAGCAGGCAAAAGGTAGACTGGGAAAAATTATTATTATCCTTGATAAAAAGCGTTAATATTCGATCGCTTTAGTTGACTAAAATACTAATATGGGTTTGCTGAAAAAGTCTTGTGGTAGAGGTAGGAGTTAGGGGAATTTAGAGAAGGTAGGTTTAAGAATTGTTCGTCAATTTTTCTGTCTTTATCTACCCAAAATACTAAATTTTTGAACCTAAAAAACCTAAAAGCTTGGATTTTTTCAAGACTTAAAAAGCCTGAAACTTTTACCTGAAAAGGATTTAATATTTAATCAGCAAACCCTAGATATGGGTTTTGTCTCCAAACCCATACTAATTCTGAAATTTTGCACGGACTTTCCATAGAACTTCCCAAATAATTATAGTTAATTTAGCAAACATCAAATAATCTTAGCAACAATCCATTAACGAATAGAAAAATACTAGACTTTTCAAATATTTAAAATCTGCCTATCTATCCAGTAACTTATTTGAGCTAGTCTTGATTTTCTTCGTGAAAGTTACTTGAAAAAAATCAATTTTCTCCCCTTTTCGACTCAGACTGATTCAGATTATTTACTCAAATCTTTTTTCTCAGACAGACTTTCTAGAGAAGCCAAAACTGTAGG
>JBCDJM010000400.1:0-5606 GCA_038747755.1 Cyanobacteria bacterium P01_H01_bin.35 | reverse complement strand
AAGAGTTGATACTCAATTAATTATTAATTCAACAATTCACGCCTTTAAATCTCCCCTGTTAAGGAAATAATAAATAAAAAAAAATTCTTTTAGTCAATCCTATCCATTTTAAGAAGGGGTAATTATTAATTGTTAATTGTATCGGCTGTCGCAGACATGAACATTGTTAATTGCTGAATCAAAGTTTACTTGGTTTCTCTTGAGAAACCTAAACCTTCTATTTCTTATCTCTAATACCAATTTAATAAAAGATATAGCGCTTCTAGAGGAGTTGTAAACTAAAATAGTCGTTTTTTTAGTAAAAAAAACTTCTTGTCTATTATCTTTTGCCTATCAGAACCAAACAATTATTTAGCAGACCCTAAGTATAAGTATATTGTTAACTGTTAACTGTTTGCAAGAGTTTAAATTTGATACTAAATCTAGTTTAGATGAATTAGTAATGAAGAGAGGCCACCGCAAATAATATCATATTCGGTGAAAAACTTAAACTTTAGTGGATAAAAGCAAGAATGGAGAAGATAAAAGGGAGCAAAGTCAAACTTTAAATCAAGTTAGTAAGGAAAAAATTTTTGATAACTAATTATCCAGAGTTAATTTAGGCATATATAATTTTTCTGTAGTAAAAAAAAGCTCTCTTCTGCTAATTCATTGGGAAATTATTGATAGCTTTGTCAGATAATCTGTAAAACTATATTTCCAGATTTTCAATCATACAAATTTTTGATTTATCTTCATTTTTTCCTATTCTTTGTTACCAAATAATCAAGGTCTAAATTCTATCCTTTTCAGTAGAAGTAATTATTGATTAGGGTTTGCTGAAAAAGTCTTATGGGTGAGGGGAGAAGTCAGGAGGTAGGGAGGTTTAGCTGGCGCACAACTTTCCTTACGGAATGCTATCGCAAACGTTAACGCTATGCGACATGTTTGCGCAGCATTCCCTATACGAAAACGCATTAATGCTCAAGCAACGTCGGTACGGAGTCAGGAGGAGTGGGTAATTTACAGGAGGCCGGAGGAAGAATTATCCCTCAATTTTTCTGCTATAGTCAACCAAAATCTTAACTTTTTGCAGCTCTAGAGAGCCAAAACCTTGTACTTATTCAGGACATATAAAGGCTAAAACCTTTATTATGTAAATGCTTTTATCTTTAATCAGCAAACCCTAATTATTACTAATTATAGAACTGTTCCCTCAAGTATTTAATTCTCTATTCACATTTCAAATGTAAACTCTGTATGAAGTGGAAATTTGAAAAATTATAAATTACTGAAAATCGGCAATCAATTAGAATAATCTTATTTGTTTCCATGTCAAATAAATCATAATTTCACACAGAAACAAATTTTAAGATATAAATCTCACAAGATGGATAAACTAAAAAAATACAAAATTGTATCTAACAGAGAGAATTTTGGCTAGATAGGATTTGACAAATACCAGCATAAGTATGAAAATAAATTCTAAAATTTTCTCAAATTTACATTCTTGAAGTTATATAAAATTCAGACTCAATAAGACAGATGAAAACTCTTTTTAAGCAGTCTATAGCTGCACTTACAACTTTAGGGTTATTGACTTTATCTTCTATTTTTCCAGCAAAGGCCAATTTCTTTGACCAAAAAGAAGTCGAGCAGTCTAGATATATTGCAATTGCAGTCCCTCGTGCTTTTGGGCCACAATTGCTCATCTTGGAACAAAAAACGGATGCCAGACAATGCTGGAGTGAAAGTGGCGATCGCCCTACCTTGGTCGATCCACTATTACTAAATTTCGATTTTACAGGTATTTGTGGACGTGCTACTGATAGTAATGGTTATTCTATCCGAATGGCAGGTACTGATCTAGCCCTTGACTATGCTCTATCTTTACAAATGAGTGGGGGTGATATACGACTGATGGGTATTTCTCGTGTTGATTCTAATGCACCACGACTACTCATTGGTAGAACTTATGGTTTGGCAAATGGATTTACTAAGATTGTTCTTGAACCTGGCTGGCGGTTTGCTAAAAGAAGTTATCAGGGTAAAGAGTTAGGGCATATATATGTTACTACTGACTGGATGCCAACAGAGTTAGAAAGTTCTAATCCCAACTAGATGTATCAAAATTAATTGAAATTTAAAAAAAGCGGTCATTAAAAATGACCGCTTTTTAATGCTCCTCAACACCACTTAAAAATGTGAATAACACAAAAATAGTGTCTTAATTTCACTAGAGATTTTTAAAACAATTATTATCCAGAAAGAGCATCGACGACTGGCCGTGTTTCGTCTCGATGCTCTCGCTGATTCGCTCCTCACACGCTAGATAGTCTAACCTACTAAACTCATTTTGTCACTACTTTCAGGATTTTTTTTTGATAAATCTTGAAAGTTTTGCCCATTAAGAGTTTCACTGTTGAGCTAGCCAATCTAAGATCAAAGAGTTAACTACTGTTGGCCTTTCATCGTGGGCACAATGACCTGTATTTGGTATGGGTTGAAATTGAATAGCTCCATCTTTGTCTGCTAAGTCTTGATAAATTTTCGCACCAGATATTGGTGTCCAAGGGTCATTTTCTCCCCAGATTACTAGCAATGGTACTTTAATTTTTGGTAATAATTCTGAGGGATGGGGTCCAGGAGGTGCTGTGAGAATTGAAGCAAAAACTTTTTGCGCTCCAGTATCGCAGGAAGGACGATGGATTATTTCTATTAATTCTTCTGTGACGGATTCTTTGTTTATATAGACTTGTTTGAGAGTATTACGGATGCGATGTTTTTGACGGACTTGGTTAAAAATAAATGGTCCTAATGCTGGAGAGCTGACTAATTTGGTAAACATTCCCATGATAAATCTCAGTGGCGGATTTAATTCTTGAGGTCTATGGTTTAAGCCTCCTGCACAGTTGATGAGAATTCCTCCTCTAGAAATTTCTGGGTGGTCTGCTAGTATCATTAGGGTGAGTAATCCGCCGATGGAGTTGCCAACAAATATGGTGGGTTTTTGGATATGTTCGCTCCAAAAGTCGTATAATAATTCTTGCCAAAGTTCAAGATTGTAGTCTATGGGTGGCTTAGAAGATGCTCCAAATCCTAGTAAGTCTAAGGCAAATACTTGATAGTTGGCGGCGGCGAGAGTAGGGACATTATTACGCCAGTGACCTATACAACCTCCGAAACCATGAATTAATAGTAAAGGTTGTCCAGTTCCCATAACGGTATATTGGATTTTATGGCTTTTCCAAGTCCAGGTATATTGGTCTAGCTGATTTTCTAAAGTTGGGTTTGCTGTAATTGTGTTCATTCTATAAACTTTTGTAAAGCTTCATAATTATCATAATAGAAAATCAGGAAGAATTCATTAATTGATAATGGATAATTTAATTAATGGATAATGATTGATTAATGACAACCGATACCAAAAGTTAAAAGCTTATGTCTATATGAAAAAGCAATTGTATTATTCTTTAATTATTAATTAAAATGAAACAGCCCTGCCCCTATGGGGGGAGGCTTCAAGGCGTGAATTATCTAATTATTTAATTGCTTAATTATTAATTATTTCGGTAAAAGTTTTCAAACTAAATCATCATCAATTATCAATTATTCATTCTATCTTCAACCATCATCCGTACAACATCTGGCATTTTATAATCTGCTTTCCATCCTAATTTTTCTTCAGCTTTAATTGGATTTGCTCTACCTACAGAAATATCAGTAGGGCGATATAAACTCTCATCTACTTCTACATAATCTTGCCAATTTAATCCTACAGAATTAAAAGCTTCAACTACAAAATTTTGCAAAGGATAGGTTTCTCCAGTAGCAATTACATAATCATCTGCTTCATCTTGCTGCAACATTAAAAACATTGCTTCTACATATTCTGGTGCCCAACCCCAATCTCTTTGTACTGAAATATTTCCTAAGTTTAATTTATTGGTACTACCTTTAGCAATTTGACAAACAACTGAGACAATTTTTTGAGTTACAAAACGTTGTGGTCGGAGGGGAGATTCATGGTTAAATAAAATACCAGAACAAGCAAATAAATTATAAGCTTCTCGATAATTTGCTACTTCCCAAAAAGCAGCAGATTTAGCAACGGCGTAAGGACTTCTTGGGCGAAATGGAGTGATTTCTGTAGCGGGTTTACCGCCTGTATCACCAAAACATTCACTAGAACTAGCATTATATAATTTAATTTTTGCTCCAGTAAAACGAATTGCTTCTAATAAGTTTAAAGTACCAGTAGCGATACTTTCTAATGTTTCTACAGGTTGCTGAAAAGAGAGACCTACTGAACTTTGACCAGCTAGATTATAAACTTCATCTGGTTGATATTTGGTTAATATTTGTAAGACACTTCTAAAGTCATTTAAAGACATAGAGTCTAATTTTATTTGGTCACGAATACCTAAACGAGATAAGTTGTTAAAGGTAGACATTTGAGCATCTCTGGAAGTGCCACAAACGTTGTAACCCTTTTCTAATAATAGTTTGGCTAAGTAGGAGCCATCTTGACCAGAAATTCCTGAAATTAATGCTGTTTTCATAATCTTTAATAAGGAAGAAGGAAGAAGGAAAGTAAATGAGTTTTATAGATCAATACAGCTCAGTTAAGGATTTTTTTTGCAGTTCTGTAATTTTAAGAGCTACTCTAATAGTTCCATATTATAGAAGTTTTTATCTTATCTGAATCGTATTGAATTATAAAGAATAATTTCATTAATGGACAACAAATCATAAATAATTACTTCTGCTTAAAACGGAGAGGATAGAAGCAAGTGCGGAAATCTTATTTTTTTCTCCTTCAAAGGAAAGGCTTTAAACCCCTGGAGATTAATTATCAATTATCCATTATCCATTGTATCAATCTGGGATTGTTTCTGCGAGAATTTTTGCTAGATTTTTGAGATGAGCTGCATAGTTTGTTGTATTTTGATTGGGCAATATTTTTTCCTGGTTTTCTAGTTTTAATTTGGTTTTTTCTAGTTCTGTTTGAGTTTGTTGAAGTTGGGATTGATAGGTATTAAGTTGTTCCTGATGTTTGGATAACTGAGATTGAGATTGTTCTAATTCTGCCTGTACTTCATCTAGTTGGAATTGAGTAATTTCTAATTCTTCTTGGGTATCATGTAGTTCTGAGCGAGATTTATCTAATTCTGTTTGCATATGTTGTAGTTGTGATTCGGTATTTTTTGCTTTTTCTTGGCTTTGCTGAAGTTGAGATTGAACAGATGTTAATTTTTGGGAAAGTTCATCTCGCTCAGATTGGATTTTTTCTAGATCGGAGCGAGTTTTTTGTAATTCTGATTCAGCATTTATAGTTTTTTCTTGATTTTGCTGAAGTTGAGATTGAGCAGATGTTAATTTTTGGGAAAGTTCATCTCGCTCAGATTGAGTAATTTCTAATTTTTCGCGAGTTTGGTGTAGTTGTGATTCGGAATTTTTAGCTTTTTCTTGGTTTTGCTGAAGTTGAGAGTGGAATTGTTCTAATTCTCCTAAGATTTGGTCTCGTTGAGATTGACTATTTTCTAATTCTGTTTGAGTTTGCTGAAGTTGAGACTGAGTAGATATTAATTGTTGGGAAAGTTCGTGTTTCTGAGATTGACTATTTT
>JBCDJM010000399.1:0-5608 GCA_038747755.1 Cyanobacteria bacterium P01_H01_bin.35 | reverse complement strand
TATATAGCAATCCTAAATAGGTCGCAACAGATATAATAATAAGAATAACATCTCCAGTCAAAATACAAAATAATGAATATCATAGATGAACTAGATGATTTTATCAATCAAACATGCATAGTCAAAAGAAATAAAAAGAGCCTTGGCCGTCAAAATGATTTTGTCGGGAAAATCCTACCATGAAGTTAAAGAATTATTAAATGTTTCTCACAGTTTAGAGAGCGAATGGAAAAATCAAGCACTGTTTCATGGCGTAGAAAGTTTAAAGCTTCAATATAAAGGAACAAAAGGTTACTTAAAAGCCGAAGAAAAAGAGCAAATAATTGAGTGGGTGAGGGCACAAAATCACCTAAGATTGTCAGATTTACAAAAATATTTAAAGAAGCAATATGATGTAATTTTTGAGTCTAATCAAAGTTATTATAACTTACTCAAAGAAGCGGGAATAACTTGGAAAAAAACTCATGCATAGCAATCCTGCTAAAAATGATGAATTAGTGAAAGCAAAAAAAAAAGAAATAGAGGAATTATTGACTAAATGGCAACCAGAAATAGAAGCTAAAAAGCTTACAGTGTTTATGGTTGACGAATGTCATTTATTATGGGGTGATCTCTTAAGCTATACTTGGGGAAGAACAGATAAAAGAATAGAAATTCCGATTAAAAATGAAAAGGAAAGACAAACTTATTATGGAGCATGATTATTATCAAACTAAGGAATTTATTGTGCAAGAATATAAGAGTGGAAATACTGAAAATACTATTAAATTTGTTAAATATTTAAAAGAGCAAAGGCCAGGAAAAAGATTGGCAATATTTTGGGACGGTGCAACTTATCATAACTCTCAAGAGTTGCCTCCTGCGGAGGAGCTACGCTTTCGAGAATATTTGATGTTAATTAATCAAGATTTACCAGAAGAAAAATGGTTGATAAATTGTACAAAATTTGCTCCGAATGCCCCAGAGCAAAACCCCGTAGAAGATATTTGGTTACAAACCAAAAATTTCATCAGACAATTTTATCATCTTTGCAGTTCTTTTAAAATAGTTAAGTGGCTATTTAAGTTTTTTGCAGATGGTCAAATATTTGACTTTCCTAAACTTTTTCAGTATGGAATTTTGCCACAACCTATTTAGGATTGCTATATAACCGAATTTGGTATCATATTAAATCGCCTTGCTACGGTTCCCGAAAAATCGGAGTAACAAGAAACCGGGTTTGTGGGAGATCAATGGTAGGGACGTTTTGCTAACGCAAAGCTCCGCTTTATATGTCGCGACAGCGTTAACGAAGTTTTGCGTTAGCTAAACGCTATGCGACATGTTTGCGCAGCATTCCGGAACGGAAAACGCATTTTTGTTATGCAACGTCCGTACAAGGACATTTGAGACAAACCCGGTTTCTCTGCTTTTTTCTACTGATACTACCGGATTTAGTATCACAGTATCACAGGACATTCTCACCCTTACTCGTTCTCTCCTAGATAACTAAAGCCTTTTTCTTCCTTACTATTCAGAACTTTTTACCCACTCTACAATTCCATCTGCTAATGCTTTTGCTAACTTCTCTTGTTCTTGAGAATTCATAATCCATTCAAATTCATAAGGATTAATCATAAACCCTAATTCCAACAACACAGAAGGAGCGATCGCCGGACGAGCTAAAGCTAAATTATTCCAAAATACTCCATAAGAAGGTCTGTCTAATTTTTCCACTAAATAATTATGTAAAAATACTGCCAAACTATGAGCTTGAGTATGATACCAAAAAGTACCAATTCCCTGAGTTTTTAGGGCATCTCCATAATCAGGTAAAGCATTATAATGAACAGAAAGTGCTAAATCTGGAACTTGTTGATTAATCATTTCTACACGGTCTCTAGGATATAAATCCTCCTCTGCTTTCCTTGTCATAAACACCGAAGCTCCCCGCTTAATTAACTCATTTTCTAATAGTTTTGACAGAATTAATGTCACATCTTTTTCAGGATAACCAGTCGGACCTCTTGCCCCTAAATCATTCTCACTTCCATGTCCGGCATCAATTAAAATTTTCATTCCAGTTAAAGGTTTATATGCAGAACTAATTCCATTTTTGACTGCCGGAGGATGTCGTAAAGTTAATAGTAAAGTTGTACCAACATATTGTAATTTATAACCCCATTGTTGGTCTGTTTTTAAATAAAATTTATATTGAACTGCCTGTTCATTTTCCACTGTTGAAGTTAGAATGGGTTGCCAGTCTAATCGCTCAATTAACGGGTCATCATCTAGCCAAATAGTATCAGTTTGAGCAGTAGTATTATGCAGAGTTAAAGTTAAATAGCGATCGCCCTGTTCGACTGTTATTGGCACTGGTACTTGCAAAGGAAATCTGATTTCTGTTGCACCTGGAACCTGACGAGAGAGCGCACTCCGAATTACCGAACGCGGTGGTGCTGCATCTGTAAATATCTTAGTTTCATCTGCTTTTATCCACCCCCCATAGTCAAGTCGTAAATAGTCTCCTTCTTTCCCTGTAATCAAAGCTTTAGTACCTTTTGGTAACGGTGTCAAGCGGGAATAAGTGGTACTGGGGCCGGTTCTCGCGACTCCCTCTTCTACTGTTACCTCCGCTACCTCAAATGTAGTCGGAGAAAGAATAGTCACTTTTCCCGGTGCTTTTTGAGTCACCGTTTTCCCCCTAACACTTAGTTTAAACTCAGGTTGACCTAAATCTCCTGGTGTTTCTGCTTTCGCACAACCTTGATAATATTCTCCCGCAGAAGGAACAGGTTGATTATCTCCTGTTAATACTGCTAAATTTCCTGGTAAATTTACTACTTGAGACTGAGAAAGTAGGGGAATAGTTTGGGCAGCTAATGAAACAGAAATATTAGCATTTGGAGGAGCGATCGCCTGAAAACAAATTAGTTCTCCTGGCATTCGGGCAATATCTTTTGTCGGAGTCAAAGAGTCTTTACCAAAAGCTATTCCTATTGGTAAAACTGGTTGATTTGAATTGCGTGTTATTTTTAAAATAATCTCTTCATTTTGATGGCGGACAGTAAATATATTTTCCCCTATTTGTAATGGAAAACTAGGGGCAAAATGACCTGATTTACTACGCTCATTAATTCGTTTTCCATTAACAGTAACTTCCGCTTCTGGAGAAGCTGTACCAATTAAGAATATTCGGTCTGAAGTAGTTTTATGATTTGGTGAAGGATAAGCAATAAATAAATCTTTTCTTGTTGACTCGGAGTCCTCTTTAAGTTGATTATTATCTTCATTATTTTGTGACATAGTATGTGAAATGGCATTAGGGCAAATGGTACTTATTACCCCTAAAAATATCATTAATCCCAAAGTTGATGAGCTAATAATTTTGCTCAATATTTTGGGATTTATTGTTTTTTTTGTAGCCATTAATAGTGGATTAAAATTACCCATATTACTTTTTTCTTGTTTTTTGAGTTGATATTGCTTCTGATAAATTACTTATAGTATCAAATAATCCGCTTGATTTGGTATAAAAAAATGTTCCATCTCTAAAATAATTGCTAAATTTTTCTCAATTCTCTTTCCTCCTCACTTCTTTGGGGGCGAATGGCCAGTAAGCCCCTACAATAACTCTATTGCAGCGGTTTTTATTTAGGTAGACCAGAGCAGGGACGTTCCATGGAACGTCCCTACAAGGTTTTGGTTGTAAAAATGTGGTTCATGTATTTCAAAAGCACTTTCAATAATTAATAACTAGACAGGGCTTTGTTGTAATAGCCATAGAACATCCGTTCCGCTTTTCGGTTGTCCCCGACATGAAAGGTGAACCTAGTGGCAGCTATATCACCCTCTTTTTATAGATTGATGCTTTATTCATTTATTGGCCAATAGTTAAACGCCTCAAAGCCTTTACAGGTATAAGTTTCAGACTTTTTTTATGTATGAAAACATAGATTTATTTATTGGACAATAGTTGTAGAAGTCAGGGAATAGGTATGGAGGGAACGAAATTGTTGATTTCAGCTCTTGAATTGATTTCATTTTTGATTTTTGGAGATGTTTATTGGACAATAGTTGTAGAAGTATGAAGTACATATGCTTGGCTCTTGTGCGGTAGCTATATGTTTTCATACAACAAAGCCACTAGACAGTGCAAAGTTCCTATAGTATCCATGGCTAGCAATGGCTATCAGCGTTCCCAAAATTATGAATTACTTCCCCCTATTGCCTATTCCCTCTTTTCCGGAGATGTCTAATATAATTCAGTTTTCCATGCTTTAGCTAGACAAAATTTCAGTTTTTCAGCTAACACCATTACATGAGGTTCACTCAACATAGTGATATGACTTCCAGGAACCAGATCAACCTCTACAGGTTGACTAGAAAGCTGATTCCAGCCCCAAGTTTGGTCGCTGGTAATTTCGCCCAGCATTTCCAGCGCTTCCTCATAAACTTCGCTAGTGCGGAACAGAGTAATCTGACCTTGATAGCCGCTTTGTGGAAGATAATTCAGAAAAGCAAGTTCGTCAGCTTTAAGGGTTTGAACTATGCCTCGCACTCGCTCAATTGCCGAATCAGGTGGCAACAAGTTGACGTTTTCCATCTGTTGTTTGAGATACTTTAATTGAGCTTCGGCAGCAAGAGGCTTGAGTATTTCATAGGAAATATTTAGCTTTTCTCCAGATAACGTTTCTAGGATATAAGCAATATTGGTCAGCCATCGGGTATCATCCCAATCTAACTTTTTTGGGTAGCTCTCAGGAAGTCGGGCTGGAAGGTCTAATATGGCGAGGAGGGCGACAGTTTCTCCCTGTTGTTGTAGCTGTTGTGCCATCTCAAAGGCAACCAAAGCTCCAAAGGAGTGACCGCTAAGGTAGTAGGGGCCAGAGGGTTGAACGGTTTGGATAGCCTTGAGGTAATAGGCAGCGATTTCTGCAACAGACCTGAATGGTTCCGACACCCCATCTAAGGATGGAGGTTGCAAGGCGTAAAAGGGTTGATCATTGCCTAAATGACGAGATAGTTGGTGAAAGTGGACGACATTGCCACCGCTTCCTGGCATACAGAAGAATGGTGGCTTCTTTCCTTGGGGTTGAATGGCAACTAAGGAAGACCAAGACTGAGTATGGGTTTTTTGGTGCAGTAGAATTGCTAATTGTTCTACGGTGGCTCCTTGGAATAGGGCAGCTAAAGATAGATTTTTGCCAAATTGTTGCTCAATTTTAGCCATGAGGCGCACCGCTAAGATGGAATATCCGCCTAAGTCAAAGAAGCGATCGCGAATTCCGATAGGAGAAACGCCGAGAACTTCTGACCAAATTTGGGCTAGTTGTAGTTCAAGGGAGTCGCGAGGAGCAACAAAACTGGTTTCATTGGCGAGACTAGAAGCATCGGGGGTGGGTAAGGCGCGACGATCGACTTTTCCATTTGGAGTGAGCGGTAAAGTTTCTAATACGACAAAAGCTGATGGCACCATATAATCTGGGGTAGTGCTCAATATGTAATGATAGAGCGGTAAAAGTTACTGTTGTCCATCTATGCCTACCTGTCCAAAGTGTGAATCTTCAAAAATTGTCAAAAATGGCCATATCCATAACGGTAAGCAGCGGTTTTTGTGCTACGAATG
>JBCDJM010000398.1:0-5749 GCA_038747755.1 Cyanobacteria bacterium P01_H01_bin.35 | reverse complement strand
TTAAATTAATTTTGCACAGGTACTTATTACAACTAAGATTATGGATAGATCATTAATTACAGGATTACTCGAAGACTTGAAAAATTCTGACGAATTGACTAGGAATAAAGCCACGGGTGAACTATGGAGAATTTGGTTTGAGGAAAAAGGTGTTGCTGGGTTAAAAGCAATTAGACGTTCAGAAAATTTGCGGCAAGCTGGAGAAATTAATCGAGCAGAAGCAGTGTTAAATAAATTAATTGAGGATTTGCCAGATTTTCCAGAAGCTTGGAATCAAAGAGCAGTTCTTTATTACACTTTAGCGCGGTACAGACAGGCAGCAAAAGATTGTGAGATGGTGGTAAAATTGAATCCTTTTCATTTTGGATCTTGGCATGGTTTAGGATTATGTTATTTAGGATTGGGAGAATATCGAGAAGCTATTTTAGCTTTTAAAAAAGCTTTAGAAATTCAGCCTTATGCTATTCAAAATCAAAGGTTAATTTTGGAATGTACGGCGAAGTTAAGTTAGAGATATTTTGATTAATGGATAATGGATAATGGATAATGGATAATTGATAATTGATAATTAGCTCTTCTGTCATAGAAGGATTGGCTAAAAGGAAGTTTTTTCTTCTCTTGGTTGATTGGATATGGGATTTTGCTAGCACAAAGCTTTCCTATCGGAATGCTCCAAAAAGTTTTGATATGTCGCGCAGCGTTTTGCTGGCGCACAACTTTCGTATAGGGAATGCTCTGCAAGCATTAACGGCTGTCACCGACATATAAAGCGGCAGCTCTGCGTTAGCAAAACGTCCCTTCCCCATACCTCCAACACTTCCTCACTCAATCAAATATAGCAAGGTTTTTGAGAAATAGTATTATACTTTAATTTTTCGGTAAGCATTCAGGTTTTAGCATTCAGCGTTCAGCAATATTTTTGAGATTAATTTGATAAAAAAAACTTAATTTATAGCGGTTTTAACTCATGTTGACTTGCATTACTTCTTCTTTCTTTCTTCTTCCTTCTTGCTTTAAACTAAAATCTTTGTACTCTAAAAAACATGAAAACTGCTATAATTAATCAATAGCTATGAAAAAAAATGACTTAGAATTTTACGATTTAAGTGCCAATGAATGGTGGGATAATAATTCTAAAATTTATGCTCTTTATTATCTCAATCAACCTAGGTTTAATTTTTTTGATAGATACATCCCTCAATGGCAAGGATTAAAAGTTTTGGATGTTGGTTGTGGAGGTGGTTTTTCCTGTGAATTTATGGCAAAAAAAGGAACTATAACTTATGGTATTGACTCTTCTGCAACATGTATAGAAGCTGCTCAAAGACATAGTTGTGAAAATAGCTTAGATATTAACTATAAAGTTGGGGTTGCTGAAAGTTTGCCTTATCAAGAGAATACTTTTGATGTTGTAATTTGTGTGGATGTTTTGGAACACGTTTCTAATTATCGGCAGGTTGTTTCAGAAATATATAGAGTGTTGAAACCTGGTGGTATTTTTTTCTATGACACGATAAATAGAAATTTTCAATCTCGATTTGTGATGATTTGGTTGATGGAAAATTTATTACGATTAATTCCTTTAGGGGTTCACGATTGGAATAATTTTATTCAACCAGAGGAGTTAAAAGAGTTGATGTTTTCTTTGGATTTTGTTGAGATAGAGATGAAAGGTTTTGATTTGTTTGGAGAAATAGGTTCTGTTTTAGGAGAGTTGAATATTTTTAGAAAAAATCTGAAGTTAGATAGGTCGTTGCAAGTATTTATTCGGAAGTTAGTGCAAGTCTGGAAGGCAAATGTTATTAACTATCAGCTATATCAAAAAACTGGCTATTTTCAAGTTAGTTTAAATGAGGATATGTCAATCATGTATATTGGTAAAGCAAGAAAATTCATTAATGGATAATTGATAATGGATAATTGATAATAGACATCTCCTAAAAATAAATAAACCTATTAGATAAAGAAAGAAAAAGTCACCATAAAAAATCCTTTTTCCTCACTCTTCTCCCTCCAGACTCCAGACTCCTCTCTAATTATTTATAACTGTTCATCCGGACATGATATAAAATTTAGGGTGTTGGTCAATCAAGGTATGAAAATAAAAATTGAACAATCTCAAATATTTGTTATTCAATAGTTTAGCAATTAACAAAAAATACAAATCATACCCTAATTCACCAACGCCAAATTTAGTTCTACCTCAATTAATATCGTAAACTAAAAAAAAAAGCTGATAGCTGACGGCTGAATGCTGACAGCTAAACTATCAGTCAGAATCAATCAAAAATTTTAATCAATGCCTATGTTTCCTGATTTTTTGCCAAAATTAACTGAAAGTCTAACTGAATCTACATCTATTTCTTTTGCTCAAAGTATTCAGTATAAATCAATTTCTACTCCTCTGATTTCTCAGCCAATTAATACAACTTTTGTATCTAAAGGTGAGGGTGATACTCCAATTTTGTTACTGCATGGTTTTGATAGTTCTATTTTTGAATTTCGTCGTCTTTTACCATTACTTGCTGCTCAAAATAAAACTTGGGCAGTAGATTTATTAGGGTTTGGTTTTACAGATAGATTACCTAATTTAAAAATTAATCCAGGAGCGATCGCTACTCATCTTTATTCTTTCTGGAAAACTTTGATTGACCAACCTGTTATTTTAGTAGGTGCTTCTATGGGTGGTGCTGCTGCTATTGATTTTACTCTTACTTACCCAGAAGTTGTGAAAAAATTGGTATTAATTGATAGTGCTGGATTGAAAAATAATCCGATTATTAGTAAGTTTATATTTCCTCCACTTGACTATTTTGCTACAGAATTTTTGCGTCGCCCCCAAGTTCGAGAAAATATTAGTCGTAGTGCTTATTTTGATAAAAGTTTTGCGACTTTGGATGCTAATATTTGTGCTAGATTACATCTAGAAATGCCTGGTTGGAATCAAGCTTTAATTTCTTTTACTAAAAGTGGTGGCTATGGTAATTTTAAAAATAAATTGCCTTTTATGAAACAGAAAACTTTGATTTTGTGGGGAGAGAATGATAAGATTTTAGATACTGGTGATGCTGGTAAGTTAGAGAAAGTAATTCCTAATTCTCAACTGATTTGGATTCCTAATTGTGGTCATGTTCCTCACCTAGAAAAATCTCAACTTACTGCTAATTATATTCTGGATTTTATTAGAGACAATTGATTATATATTGATGAAGAATTATTGTTCGAGCTAATATTTGCTGTGGAAATTTATTAAGGAGAATTTCAGTGATTTTTAGGCGGTTGTAATAATCTAACTCAGTGCGATCGCGTAATTACAAAACTCCAGGTATGGCTTTCTAGACAGTTGGCAAAGTTATAGTTATAGCAGTCCAAGCAAAGGTTAAGAGATTTAGAGAAGCCCTAACCGTATCTCCAGAAAATAGGTCTGAGGGAGAAGCAATTGATAATTTATGGGTAAGAATTGATTGGATGATTGGATTTTGGGAGATATCTAAATACACCCTATCACCCCATCACTCCACCTTCCCATCTACTTTTAAATAGATACCTTCAGGGGTTCTATAAACCCTGAAACAATTTGATAGTCTGTTGTTCCCTGTTCCCTATTCCCTAGCGCTATAAATGAATCCGTAGGAGAACTTTATCCCACTATCTAACAACAGTTAGGAGAGTCACAACCATATCCCTTTGAAGGTAAAGCTAAATCTGAGACGACAGAGGGTTCTTAAAAAAAATAGGATTAATTATACCATACAAATCATCAATTATTTATCCCTGCTTTCTGCTCCCTCTTTTATGGAGGGGTATCTTTACAACCTATCGGACATAATGGAAAAATAATTAGATTTAATTTATAATTTACCTAAAGTTATCTAATTTTTTCAAAGAAGGAAAAAATAATGAAAATAAAACGATTTGCTCTTGTTATTATTGGCATTTGTGGATTAAGTGTGGGAATACTCCAACCAGTAGCAGGGAAAATGAAACTACCTGTGATAGGAGAAAATTCTGCCAAAATAGAGGGATTTAATCAACCTCTTGGGACAAATGCCTTAGCTATGACAGACAAAGTTAGGGTAGCAGAACTTCCTACCTCTGAATTTCCCTCCCCTGTTGAATCTAAATTGGCTGACAGAATTAGAGTTCCTAGAAGAACTCGTGGTGGAGTGAAATCTAATGGTGGTAGTTGCGCTGAAAATGAAAAGTCTTTTTTAGCTTTAATTAATCCAGGTAATCAATCGGAAAAAACTTTGGCAAGTCATCCAAATTTTTGGTTATATGTTCCTCGTTCTAGTGGTGATATTACCTTCAATTTAGTAGATAATTATTCTGAGGAAGAAATTTATCAGACTAAATTTAATATTGAATCGGAGGGAGGATTTATTAATTTTAAATTACCCTCTGCTGCACCACCTTTAGAGGAAGCTGAGGATGATCTACAAACCTATAGTTGGATAGCTACTTTTAATTGTGGAGACAAGGAGTTGATAGTTAAAGGAGTGGTGCAAAGGATTCCAGCAAGTGATAGTTTGATGAGTGAATTAGAGTCTGCTGAAACTGTTCTAGAGAAGATTGATATTTATAAAGAAAATGATTTGTGGCATGAGACTATTACAGAATTAGGAAATTTACGCCGGAGTAATCCTGATGATTTAGAGATTAAGGGTAGATGGAATAGTGTATTAGAAAAATATGAGGAGAATTTATCTGCAGCAGGTGATGCCGAACAATCAAGTTATAACTTGACTGAGGAGCCAATTCAAGATTGTTGTAATTTAGGTGATGTATAATAATAGTTATTACTTATTAGAAATGATTCATACTGTAAAGTATTTAGTAATTGTAATGAAGTATAAGGAAATAATTTCAAGCTTTTAGATCTGGCAAAAAGGCACAGTTAACTACACAAGCTTTTCAGTATGAATTTCCTAAGTTAATAATTAATTATTCAGTAAATCTATTAGAGTGTTTCTATTACTTGTATAATTTTTTTTAACTATTATAATTTTAAAAAGGTTTTGATGAAACACAATAGTAAGAATTCTGATAGTATAACCGCCCTAGCCATAATTTTAAGTACATTGGCTGTAGCTTCCCCCGTTAACTGTCAAACTATAACTCCAGCAAACGACGGTACAGGAACAACAGTCAACCAAAACGGCAACCAATTAAATATTGAAGGTGGCACACGGAATGGGGCCAATCTATTCCACAGCTTTGACCAATTTAATGTCCCCACCAACCAAACTGCGAATTTCCTTACCACCCCAGACACTAGCAACATTCTGGGCAGAGTTACAGGAGGAAATGCCTCATATATTAATGGTCTCATCCAAGTCATCGGTGGTAACTCTAACCTCTTTTTAATGAACCCCGCAGGCATAATGTTTGGTCCAAACGCCACCCTGAATATACCCGCCTCATTCAGCGTTACGACTGCCACAGGAATCGGTTTTGACAACAACAATTTCTGGTTTAAAGCAATGGGCACCAACGACTACTCAAATTTAGTCGGAAACCCCAGTGGCTATAGATTTAATGTATCTAACCCAGGCGCTATAGTTAATGAAGGAAATTTACACTCTGGAGAAAATCTCACTTTATTAGGTGGAACAGTTATTAATACCGGGGAACTCTCCACAACAATTTGTACCTCACTAACTCCGAAACTGCTGTAAGCTCTTTAGGTACTACCAGTGCAGGTATTCTCCAACTAGAGGCAACTGACGGTTCCATCACTACTCGCAAC
>JBCDJM010000397.1:0-5786 GCA_038747755.1 Cyanobacteria bacterium P01_H01_bin.35 | reverse complement strand
GTGTTGAGCCATCAGAGTTTTTTGCTGGTTATTCAGTTTGAGCTTGGTTCTAATGGATTTCATTTATTTGTGAACACAATCTGTCTGATAGTAGGGTTTATAACGTATTATATCGTTATTCTTTGATTAAGTCAATGCTCTCACCTAGGGACGTTGCATGCAACGTCCGTACAGTAAAGAAATTTTGATATGCCTGGTTTAAATCATTCAAAGATTGCTGCAATGGTATAGCAGAAACTTCTGATAGCCATTCTCTGTATTCAGTCTTTTTAGCTTGAGTAATAAAAAGCTTTTGTAGTTCTGAATTACTTGGTTTCTTTTCTCCTAATTTATACTTCTGTTGGCAACAAGCTAGACTATCATTCCAAACAACACGGACACAGCCAAATAGCTTGGCTAATCGGTATTTTTGCCCCGGGGTTGGATAGATACGATACTTAAATCTAGATTTTATAATCTAGCTTTGAGACTAACAACAGAATAACATATCTGTTGAAAAAAACAACTAAAAAGTCGCCCTAGAAGGGCGAGGCTTTAAACCCAATTTTATTTTCTGCTGATAAAAAAAGCTCTGGGAACAATGCTGCCCCCAGAAATATTCCACAATAGTATCTACAATTTTGAGAGAACAATTAAAAGAATTAGAGAATTAGACTAGAACAGGAGTCTCACCCATGCTGGCAGAGTATTCGCCGAGACTAGCAGCACCATTACACTTAGCACGAGTTAAAAGCTTCTGTTGAGCCTCAGCTATCCGACTACTATCACCACTCCAATGATCGAGTGCAGGTTGTTGAATGGCACGAGCATAAGAGAAAGTAACAGGCCAAGGACACTGACTGCCAAACAATTTATTCATTGCATTTAAGTGATCCGAGGATTGCTCTATAGATTGACCTCCTGAAAGGAAAGCAATACCTGCCACAGTTACAGGAACATTTTTGAGGAGACACTTAATCGTTGCTTCAGCGACAGCCTCAACACTGACTTGGGTTGGGCAGTCTTTACCCGGAATCACCATACTAGGTTTCAAAACCATCTGGTCAAAAGCAACTCCTTGAGTATAGAGATGATTGAAAACCGTATGAAGTGTTTCATCTGTTACATCAAAACAGCGCTCTAGGGTGTGATTACCATCAATAAGCACTTCAGGTTCTACAATCGGGACAAGTCCTCCTTCTTGACATAGAGCAGCATAGCGAGCGAGGCCATGAGCATTAGCTTCAATACAAGCACGACTGGGAATCCCATCACCGATAGTAATGACAGCTCGCCATTTGGCGAAACGTGCCCCCATTTGATAATACTCGGCGATACGCTCTCGCAGACCATCTAACCCTTCTGTTACTTTCTCATTAGGGTGACCTGCCAAATCCTTAGCCCCAGTATCTACTTTTATACCAGGGATCATTCCAGCATCAGCAATGACTCTCAAGAAAGGGACACCCTCTTTTGTCGATTGTCGGATAGTCTCATCAAAGAGAATAGGTCCACTTATGTAATTGGATAAATCTGGCGTTGTGAGAATAAGTTGCCGATAGGCTTGTCGATATTCCTCAGTCGTAGGAATACCAAGCTTATCAAACCGCTTATTGCAAGTTCCATTACTTTCATCCATGGCCAAAATACCTTTACCTTTGGCCACCATTGCCTGAGCTGTTGCTTTCAGCTCCTCTGCATATTTGCTCATAAACTTCCTAAAAATAATTGCCTAATTGTTGATATTTTATCTCAATTAAAATTTTTGTCAAATAAAATATTTTTTCAATATACTACCTAGAATCGAGAATTCTTTGCTGGGCTTTTTTTTTGATAATTTCCTCAATTCTTTGCTTAATAAGCTTTTTACTCAAAAATTCTTCCATCTCATCGCCTGTTGAGAAAATATATGTTACCTTATGAAAGATTTTTATTACTTCTCTTATTGAGAATTTTTTATATTAATTTAAGAATTTAGGATTAAGGTTTAACCTGTACAAAGCTCTATGAATGCAAGCAGTCAAGCGATTACCCTAGAACTAGCCAGTAAAATTGCTCACCTAGCTGTCCTTTTTCGAGCAGAGTTTCCTGGCTCCACTATCGATCTAAGTCCGTGGCTGACGGACGACGAAACTCAGTCTCAACTCGATCCTCACTCAATTGATTTGAATATCTATTGTCCAAAATACGTTAAAATGCTAGCTTGTCAATGTGTTTTAGTGCAGGTGTATTTTTCTGAAAATCTATTGCTATCCACTTGCCAATTGCGGAGTATCTATGCATGTGGTTATATGTTTACAGACCAGCAGTGGGAGTTTTCTACAGAAGATTGGGCGTTTGTTGGTATCTCGACTCCTCAGATTGAATATCAAGTAAAATTCCAAAACCTAATTAATAACATCTTTGAGTTATTCAAACATCCGAACCAGGTGAATACTTCTGAATAGAGTGAAGGAGTAGGGGAGTGAAGGAGTAGGGGAGTGTGGGCAGTACAGAATCTCAAAAAATATAGGGTTGTAAATATTATCTGGCGACAAAGAATTAGCCCTCGGAGAGCTAGGAGAGTAGGGGATTCATTAATGGATAATGGATAATTACCTCGTTCTGATAAAGAAGTAAAGAAGAGGATTGTCTAAAAGGAATTTTTTTTCTTTTTTCTCTATAGAACCCATTTGGAATATGAGCAAAAGTGAGGATTAGGAGACAGGAGACAGGAGACAGGAGACAGGAGACATGGGTCGTAGGGGCGATTCGTGTTTGCAGAGCATTCCGTTAGGAAATCGCCCGTACAGGAGTCAGAATTTCCAGAAATAGAATAGGGAAAAAAGTATAAAAATAGCCCCATATTCATCATCTCCCCATCTCCCCATCTCTCCAGCTAATTTTATAGATCCTTCTAGAGGCTCTATAAATGGAGAGGCTTTGTACCTTGAGTTTTCGGTAATTTTTTTTGCCCAAGTCTTTCAAAAATACTAACTTTAGCCAGAGGTACTGATAACTGATGTACTGAGACTGATGTAGTGACACTTCGCGTTTGCGGAGCATTCCGGAACGGAAAGTGTCACTACTAACTAACTAATAACTGAAATGACCTCCTAATGAACTATAATCTGAAGATATTTTAGTTAAATTTTGGCCAATACTAGATAAAAGGCCATTTGTGAGGAGAAAAAAATTACAGATATGAACATCCTGGGAATTTCAGCTTATTACCACGACAGTGCCGCCGCCCTCGTATGTGATGGAAAAATTATTGCTGCTGCTCAAGAAGAAAGATTTTCTCGTAAAAAACACGATGCCAGATTTCCGAAAAATGCTATTTCTTATTGTCTGAAGGAAGCGAATATAGAATTACTCGATCTAGATCAAATCGTTTTCTATGACAAACCTTTAATTAAATTCGAGCGACTTCTGGAAACTTACCTCAGTTATGCTCCTAAAGGTTTTCGCTCTTTTCTGATGGCAATGCCAATTTGGTTAAAAGAAAAGTTATATTTGAAAACCCTTTTAAGAAGAGAATTAGCAACATTCGCTCAGTGTAAGGCATCCCATCTTCCCAAATTGATGTTTACCGAACATCATCAGTCTCATGCAGCTTCGGCATTTTTCCCCAGTCCGTTCGATCGCGCTGCGGTAATGTGTCTGGATGGAGTCGGTGAATGGGCGACTACTTCGGTTTGGTTGGGAGAAGGAAATAAACTTACTCCTCAGTGGGAAATTGATTTTCCGCACTCGTTGGGTTTGCTCTACTCAGCTTTTACTTATTACACTGGTTTCAAAGTTAATTCTGGGGAATACAAACTTATGGGTTTAGCTCCCTACGGAGAACCTAATTATGTGGATTTGATTTTAAATAATCTGATTGATTTAAAAGCTGATGGTACTTTCCGGTTGAATATGGAATATTTCAACTACGCCACCGGGTTGACTATGACTAATCAGAAATTTGACAAATTGTTTGGCGGTTCTCCTCGGAAAGCGGAAACTAAAATTAGTCAACGGGAAATGGATATTGCTGCTTCTATTCAGAGAGTGACTGAGGAAGTAGTGTTGCGTCTGAGTCGAACCGTGCAAAAAGAACTTAATGCTGACTACCTTTGTTTGGCAGGGGGAGTTGCTCTCAATTGTGTGGCGAATGGCAAGATTTTACGGGAAGGAATTTTTAAAGATATTTGGATTCAACCTGCAGCGGGAGATGCTGGCGGAGCGTTGGGTGCTGCTTTAGCTATTTGGTACGAATACAACGATCGACCGCGAGTCATAGAAAAGGTGGTTGAGAATATTCCCGAAAAGGAATTAATTTCTGTGGAATCTGGAAGTGCTGCTGTTTCTGTGGCAAAACCTCCTGTTTGTCGCGCTCCCAATGACATGATGCAGGGTGCTTATCTCGGACCAAAATTTGCAGACGAGGAAATTCGGGAATATCTGGATGCTATTCAGGCGAAATATGAATATTTGCCAGATTCGGAGTTGATGCCACGGTTGGCAGAAATTTTAAATAATGGCAACGTTATCGGATGGTTTCAAGGTCGGATGGAATTCGGACCGCGCGCTTTGGGAGGGCGGTCTATTATTGGCGACCCCCGGAATCAAAAAATGCAGTCGGTGATGAATTTGAAGATTAAGTATCGGGAGTCTTTTCGACCTTTTGCGCCTTCGGTTATGGCAGAACGGGTTTCAGATTATTTTGACATTGAACATTCTAGTCCTTATATGTTGTTAGTAGCTCCCGTGCAGGAGAATTTGTTAATTCCGATGACAGAAGAGCAAAAGCAGTTGTTTGGAATTGAGAAGTTGAATGTGCCGCGATCGGAAATTCCGGCAATTACTCATGTGGATTATTCGGCGAGAATTCAAACTATTCATCAAGAAACTAACCCTCGGTATTATGATTTAATTCGGCATTTTGAGAAGTTGACGGGATGTGGGGTAATTGTAAATACTTCTTTTAATGTGCGGGGTGAACCAATTGTTTGTACGCCCGAAGATGCTTATCGGTGTTTTATGCGGACTGAGATGGATTATTTGGTGGTGGAAAATTTTTTGATGGCGAAGACTCAGCAGATTCCTTGGCAAAAGGATGAATCTTGGAAAGACGAATTTGAGCTGGATTAGGGTTGAGTTATCAGTTATCAGCAGCTCACGGGGTGCGTTACATTTCATCAACGCACCCTTGATTAAGGAAAAAGAGGTTCTGGTAAGAAGATGGAATTCTTTGAATATTTTGCGCAAGCTCAGTTAGAAGCTTTAAAAGATAGGGAACAACAAATAATTGAGTTAAGATATGGGCTAACAGGAAACAAACCCCTTAGTATGGCTTCCATTGGTGAAGTTTTTGGTATTTCTAGAGAACGAATTCGCCAAATTTTAAAGAAGGCTCATAAAAAAATTCGTGGTAAAGGGCAAAGGCAGATCAAAGTTGATAACATTAATAATCCTTGTGCTGAGTTACTTATATATGTAAGAGCAATCATTCGTCCACATGAACCTAATTCTGTAGAAAGGCTGGTTGAATTTTCTATAAAAAATCTTTCTTGTTTACCCCAACAAACTCATGCTCTTCCACTCTTAGGGTATCTGACATATTCAGATAAACAAGAAATTAGAGAGCATAATATAGCAGAGGCTAAAAAGATTTACTCGAACATAACATCTGAACAGACAAGGGTAGTGTTAAACAAGTAATGATTGATTATAGTGATGAATAAAATACCAAATTGCACCAATATGATTTTCCACAGATTTAGAAAAGGACAAAGTTTTTCGCACTAGCCTGGAGACCCTTTGTCTTAAGGTATTATTGAATC
>JBCDJM010000396.1:0-5801 GCA_038747755.1 Cyanobacteria bacterium P01_H01_bin.35 | reverse complement strand
CAAAGACCAAGTAGAAATATCCATTGACCTAGCACGTTGGGAACAACTAGCATTAGACCAACGTAATTTATTATTCTGGCATGAAGTGGCCAGAATTCAAAACGATACAATTCCTAGGGATGGTTGGGAAATGGCTGCCCTTGCCATTGGTTTGGGGGGTGCTGTTGGTGAATTATGGGTACAAGATGGTCTACTTTTAGTTCTGGCCTTGGCTTTGTGTGGTGTATCTGGGTATAGACTATATCAGAAGAATAACGGAGAGCGTAATCTTAAAGAGGCGATAGAAGCAGATGATAAGGCGATCGCCTTAGCTACTCGTTTTGGTTATTCACTCCCCAATGCTTATAAAAGTCTAGGTAGCGCTCTGAAGACTCTAATCGAAGAAACCCCCAAAAAACGGCAGAGGGCAAAATATGAAGCACGACTTCAAGCTCTAAAACGTGGTGCAGCTAAAGCAAAGGCAAGAGTTAAAGGAAGTCGTGAAACTTCACGTTCTGAAAATATATATAACTAGAGAGGAAATATTGGGTGGGTTAGCCCGAAACTAATCAAAACTAGGCTTGATCGGAAGTAACAACCCACTCAAATTTATCCTGGTTATTTTGGTGTTATGATAGGGATATAACTATATTAATAGAAGCAATAATCTGACTTGGTGGCTATATACATCATCTAAATACATTATTCTCGAAGGTAGTGGGTATAGATTAACCTATTTTAAAGATAGTATATTATTATTAAGTCATTACTAATGATTAGACTAGAATTTTTAGTCTAGAGGGTGGTCTAACCATTTAAGTGATTTTTATCTAATCGCTTAACCATAATTAATTTGGTAATAATTATGAAGCTGATTATGCCAGAAGAATCTGTAGTAAGATGTGTCAAATTTTCATCTTCAAATAAATAACTCTTGCACAAAACAACAATACTATAGTCTTATAGAAAATAGGAACCAAGATTTCATGGTCAGCCAAACCTCAGAAACAGATATAAAAGTAACTTTTAGGGGAAAAACTCCTGTAATTAATTTGCCTCTTCGTTTTACTGTCTCGGAGGCAGAATCATTTAAGTTAACTTGCCAACAACTTTTCTCTCAAGAGAATACCACAGGCAAGATTATTATTAATTTTAGTAACACTAATTTTATAGATAGTTGTGGTATTGGTTCCTTGGTAACAAATCTCAAAACAGCAAGGGAAAAATCTCGAGATTTTGTCCTTTGCGATGTTAATTCTCAGGTTATGGGTGTATTTGCCCTAACTGGATTAGACCAGATTTTAATCATTGAAAAATCCACACAACCAGAGGTAAAAAGTAATCCTAGATCAGATGAAAATCAACTACCTGTTACTCATCCTTCGATTAAATCTTCGGTGAAACGCTTGATTGATATTGTTGGTGCTTTGGTAGGATTATTTATTACAGGTATTTTGTTTATACCAATAGCTATTTCTATTAAATTTGATAGTCCTGGTCCGATATTCTTTGGTCAAGTACGATGTGGTTGGATGGGAAGGCGTTTCCGAATGTGGAAATTTCGATCTATGTGTGTAAATGCAGAGCAACTTAAAAGTAAAATCAAAAATCAAGCTCAAGGTGCAATTTTTAAGAATGAAAATGATCCGCGAATTACTAAAGTTGGTAACTTTTTGAGGCGAAAGAGTTTGGATGAATTACCTCAGTTTTGGAATGTATTAATAGGGGATATGAGTTTAGTTGGAACTAGACCTCCAACTCCTGATGAAGTAGAGCGTTATGAAGTTCCTCAATGGCAACGTTTAGATGTTAAACCTGGTATGACAGGAGAATGGCAAGTTAATGGTCGTTCTCAAGTGAAAGATTTTGAAGATATTATCAGGTTAGATTTAAAGTACCAAAAAAATTGGAGTTTAATGTACGACGTAAAGTTAATTATTAGGACTGTAGCAATTCTATTCGAGAAAAGTAGTGGAGCCTATTAGAATGATTAAAATTATTACCATTGGGGTGTTGATATTGGGAAATTTTCAGTTGTTTTAGGAAGTAGGGAGTAGGAATTAGTTATTCAGAAAACAGGGTTATAGAAAAGAAGAAAAACAACTATACCTAAGTAACCTGAAAAACTCTATATTGTAGTAACTTAATATTTCCTGTTTATACTTATCTTTTTTCCCATAAGGTACTATAATGCTATGTGCAAGTCAAAAGTTACTCACGCCAAAGTAAAAAGTCATCTCTGGGTGAGTTTTAATATGTATAAATCTCCTAACCTAAATGGGTACTGCTATAGCTAGAAATCTCAATATATCAAATTATTATAGATTTAAGTTTTACTTATTTTAATCTTAATTATCTGAGGATATTTTATGTTTGAGTATTGTATTGGCAAAATCTGATAATTCTCATTTCAGTAGTAAAGAAAAATTAGCTCAAATACATACATGATATTAATAATTTTATTCCATGAAACTTATATACTACTACGCGCAATTGAAAAATCACTCATGCCAAAGTAAAAAGTAATATCTGACTGAGTTTGAGTATTTAGAAATATCCTAATCTTTGCTTAGAATGTTATATATATTTTTTGATTTGGATGAACTACTGAAGCTTAACATGTGGCGATCGGAAAAATCCTGTCAATATTGAAAAAAAAGAGAAAACTTTCGACTAATTTGTTTGATAGAAAAATATAAATTCCAATCCTTTTTATATAGTTTATCTGCCATTATTTATGAGATAATTAGGGCTTGATGATTAATCCTAAAAGTATTTAAAATTAAATATTTCAGCCTTTTTAGGTATAAAAAAGTGCAAGCTTTTAGGTTGCTCAGGTTCAAAAAATTAGGATTTTGACCAGACAAGAGCAGAGAAATTAAGGGGCAGTTCTTTCAACTATATTTCCTGCAATTCCTATTTATTCTGACTCCAAACTCCTGACTCCTGACTCCTACTCTCACCCATAATACTTTTTCAGCAAACCCTAATTATTAACTTGAATATTATTTGAGTAGAAGGTTAAATTTTTGCCCTGAGAATTTTACTCTAACTAATTGTAGACATTACATAGAAACTAGGTTTTCCAACCAAATTTTTCTAAAGTTCTGTTCAACTTCTAGTTGAGTAAAATAGCAGAATGTTTAATTTGATAAAGATTGAACTAAAAAGCTAATACCCTATTTTAGGTATACCAGTCCGCTACTCTAAAAATTTCACAACATACTTTCAAATTGTTAGATATGAAATAATTGCCTGAAATTCATGTACTATAAAAATTTACATTCTATAAAATCTTACTTTTAACTTTTAAGTTCTCAATGTCTGACTTCTTTGAAACCCTATTATTAACTTTACAGAATAGCAACAATAAATTAGTTAAATTATGCGTATTCTTATCTATTCCTATAATTATCACCCAGAACCAATTGGTATTGCACCCCTAATGACGGAACTTGCGGAAGGTTTTGCTAAACGTGGACATCAAGTTCGTGTGGTGACTGGTATGCCAAATTATCCTGAACGTCAAGTTTATGATGAGTATAAAGGGAAGTTTTTTCTAACAGAAGAACAAAATGGTGTAACAGTTCAACGTAGTTATATTCATGTTAGAGGTTCTAAACCAGGGCTTTTAGATCGACTATTATTAGATGGTAGTTTTATTTTGTCTAGTTTATGGCAAGCTTTTAATGGTTGGAAACCTGAAATAATTTTTGCGACGACTCCTCCTATATTAATTTCTTTACCTGTTACTTTTTACGGATTATTTTCTAACTCTTCTGTGGTCTTAAATATTCAGGATATTGTTTCTGAAGCTGCGGTAAGAGTTGGGTTGGTGAAAAAAGATAGTTGGATAGTAAGGATAGCTCAAGGAGTGGAAAAATTAGCTTATCTAAAAGCTGCTAAGATTAGTGTTATTGCTGAAGATTTTGTCACTACTTTAGTTGAACAAGGAGTTTCTAAAGACAGACTTATTTGTATTCCTAATTGGGTAGATATTAATTTTATTAGACCTCTGGATAAAAATAATTCTTTCCGAGAAGAACATAATCTGAAAGATAAGTTTGTAGTTCTTTATTCTGGTAATATTGCTTTAACTCAAGGTTTAGAAACAGTAGTTAAAGCTGCTGCTAGTCTTAAAGAAAAATCGGATATTTGTTTTGTTATTTTAGGGGAAGAAAAAGCGCGTCAACAATTACAAGAATGTTGTGATAATTATCAAGCAGATAATGTAACTTTACTTCCTTTAGTTCCACGAGAAAAATTGCCAGAAATGTTATCTGCTGCTGATGTTGGTTTAGTAATACAGAAAAAGACAGTTACTGCTTTTAATTTACCTTCAAAAATTCCTGTTATTCTTGCTAGTGGCCGTCCAATAATAGCTTCTGTTCCAGATACAGGTACAGCAATGAGGGTTGTGAAAGAAAGTGGCGGTGGAATAGTGGTTACTCCAGAAGATTCTCAAGCTTTGGCAGAAGCTATTTTAGAATTATATGAAAATCCAGATAAACTTCAGAAACTTGGTCAGCAAGGGAGAAAATATGCTGAAGAAAATTTTGGAGCTAAAAGTGCTTTAGATAGTTATGAAGCTTTATTTAGTGAAATTTTAGAGTAGAAGGAAGAAGGAGGAAGGTTAATTATTAATACTCTTTTGTTTCAATTATTAGGGAGTAGCTCATTAATTGATAATGGATAATAAAAATTCTCTCTAATTATCAATTATCTATTGGTAAAAATGTGTGGGAAGATAGACAACAAGCAAATAAAATATTTACCCCGTTAGTTTTAAAGATGCTTTCCATAGAAAAAAAGTTTTTGTTTGTTCACATTCCTAAAACAGCAGGTAATTCAATTCAGAATATTCTAAAGCATTACTCTGAAGATAAAATTGTTTGCTTTAACTCTTTGCAGGATGGTGTAGAGAGATTTGAAGTAAGAAATAAAAATTTTCCTAGCATACATAAACACTCGTCTTTACTTGACTACTATCAAGTTTTGTCACCTGATGTTTTTCATTCTATTTATAAATTTGCCGTTATTAGAAACCCTTGGGAAAGAATGATTTCTTACTTTTTTTCGCCACATCGTCAAACTCAAAATTGGAATAGAGATGAGTTTATTAATTTATTAGAAAAAGTACCAACAATGTTTTACTATCTAAATACTTATGGTTTGCCGTCAAGCAAACCTGAAGTTAATTTTGTTATGCGTTTTGAAAATCTTGAAAACGACTTTAGAAAAGTATCCCAAATATTAGAATTAGAAAACTTTCAGCTCCCTATCCGTAATAAATCAAATCGAGAAGATTATTGGAAATATTACGATTCTGAATTAGTTGATATGGTGGCACATAAGTATGCAGCAGAGATTGATTATGCTGGATATTCTTTTTATAAACCAATAAATAAATTTGTTTGATTACTCTACAAAATTTAGAAAAATTGAAATAGAGCCAACTAATTTTTAGTAAACTCAAATTTCTGATTTTAATAACTTCTGGCAAAAGGCATTTCTGCTAAAAACAGAAGGTTTTTCTATTTTTATAGCACTACTAGCGCATCTAGCTTTAAAATGTCGGTAAAGAGCGAGTTAATGAAGACCTATCCCCCAACCTCTCTCCTGGAAGGAGGGGGGAATATTTTACCTACAATTTTCGTCTAGACGCGCTACTACGTTAATTACTGGAGTTTAGACTAAATAGTTGAAAGTATAATCAAGTAAAAGAGTCAAAACATTTAGACCATCAACAATGTGAAAAACAAATGTTGCTATCAATTAAGCATATTTGGCCTTTTTTGTGTTTTTTTTGTGACTTTCAAATT
>JBCDJM010000395.1:0-5832 GCA_038747755.1 Cyanobacteria bacterium P01_H01_bin.35 | reverse complement strand
GGCAAGTTGTTAATACTCAAAAAGTTTTAGATGGTTTTAGCATTCCGATAGATGAATTATTGAGTTAATCAAGACTTACCCAGGTCAACCCAGACACAGAAATCTGTTTTTTTGTAGATGTCTATTTATCTCCACAAATCAAAAATAAACTCAATTATTATCCATAAATTATCAACTACTTCTCACTATTCTCTATACCTTTTAATTTTATGAATCATCAACTTTTGAAGGAAAAATTACAAGCTACCATCAAAAATATTCAAACTAGAAATGATGGTTTTCCTGTTACTAATGTGAAGTTAGACAAAACTTTAGAACAAGAAATTGAACAGTTAACAACAGACCTAGAAAGTCTCAATCCTCATCCTCAACCTCTCCTCTATACTCCTAATTTATTAGAGGGAAGTTGGCAACTGCTATACTCTACAGCTAGAGAAATTCGTTCTTTAGATTCCCTACCATTGGGGTTAAAAGTAGGCAAAGTTTATCAAGTAATTAATGTTGCCAATAAAGATTTTTTTAATATAGCTCAAGTACAACATCCTATGAAATTAATATCAGGATATGTAAAAGTAACTGCTAGTTTTGAACCTACCATAAATACATCTGGTTTAGCAGATAAACGCATCAATGTTTATTTTGATAAACGTTATTTAGCGATTAAGAAAATTGTAGGTATTGACACCCCTAAACTAAATCCTTTTAAAGTTGTAAAAGCTAATAATCCTCAAGGTAGAGTTGCCACGCTTGATATTACTTATTTAGACGAAAATTTTAGAATTGGACGTGGGGGTGATGAAAGTTTATTTATTCTGAATAAGTGAGCATTCCCCAGGAAATGCTTAGGTTAATTGATTTCCTTTATACTCCATAATTATAATAGGAATTTTGAATATTTTCCTACCTAATTGAGGTATACCAAATTTCAACTTTAGAGATGGAGGTAATTCTGCTAAAGAAATAGGAACGAAACCTAAGCGACTGTAAAAATATCCTAATTTTTGACCTATACATTCTAGATATAAAGGTTTAGTTGCCTGTTGGATTAGATATTTTGTAAGTGTTGTGCCTAATCCACATTTTTGCCAACTTTTTACAACCACTAAACTTCCTAATTCTTGTGCATCTTCAAAATTACGCAACTGTCCACAAGCTATTAATTTTCCCTCAGATTCAATCACCCAAAATTGTTGCCAACCTAATTGAGTTGGGTCAAGTTTAGCAGTTAAAACTAACTTACGGATAGACCATATATCTTTAGCATTTGCAGGTCTAAGATTACAGGAATTTGGTAATACTATTTCTGTCATTTTTAGGGAATAGGGAATAGGGAATAGATATTAGTTACCTATATGATTTTAAAGGTTTTAACTTAAAATTAACTACTATAGCAATCAGGAATGAGATGTGAGAAAAAACTTTAGGGGCTTGGTTGACAAATCCCATTATTTTGACTAGGGTTTGGAGAGCAAACCCCTACTAGACTGTTTCAACTAAAATAGTGCATTAGGGAGTAGGGTAGGGACGTTGCATAACAAAAATGCGAAGGTCCCTACGGGAGAAAGATTGTTCTTGGGTTTCGGGTTTCTCAACCCAACCTACTATATATAGCGCTAGGGAATAGGGAATAGGGAATAGGGAATAGGGAATAGTAGACTAATAAAGAGTTTTAGGATTTAGAAATGTCAAACACCTTAATGCGTAGCGCTATATAATATACAAAGTTGATAAATTATCATCCCAAAATATTCATTATGCCTTTTACTCCTATCTCTGAAGAAGTAGCCAAAACTCGCCTAAAAAATATTCAACTTATTGCTACTGATATGGATGGTACATTAACAAAAAATGGTAAATTTACTTCTCATCTTTTTCTCACTTTAGAAAGGTTAGCAGCAGCAAAAATTCAGGTATTAGTAATTACAGGTCGTTCTGCTGGTTGGGTACAAGCTATCAAAAATTATTTGCCTATAATAGGAGCGATCGCTGAAAATGGTGGTTTATTTTATCCCATTCATACCGAAGCACCTGAATTTTTAACTTCTATTCCAAATATTGCTCTACACAGACAAAATTTAGCTCAAGTTTTCCAAGATTTAAAAAGTCAATTTCCGCCAATTGAACCATCTGTTGATAATCAGTTTAGATTGACAGATTGGACTTTTGATATACAGGATTTTAGTTTGTCTGAACTAACAAAAATGACAGAGCTTTGTCGAGTAAAAGGTTATGGTTTTACCTATAGCACTGTGCAATGTCATATTAAACCTTTAGAACAAGATAAAGCTACTGGATTATGCCAATTTTTGTCAAAATATTTCCCTAATTTGAAAACAGAAAAAATTATTACAGTTGGTGATAGTCCGAATGATGAAAGTTTATTTGAAAAAAGTAAATTTCCTTTGTCAGTTGGAGTGGCAAATGTTCTCGAATATGCCAATAAATTAAATCATCAGCCAATTTATATTACTAGCAAAAAAGAAGCAGAAGGTTTTTGTGAATTAGCAGAATTAATATTAATTCAGGGAGTAGGGAGTAGGGATTAAGTAATTAACAATTAATAATTAACAATTAATAATTACTTTTCCTGATGACTGACTCCTAACTACCACAAAAATATTACAATTGAAATAGGATTGGTATAGAAATTCGCGCATAGGTCGTAACAAATCAAAAAGTAAATAAAAAAACTGAAACTCCTACCTTTTGCCTGTTGCCTAAAAAGAAGTAAGATTTTTGACACGAATATGCGGAGGATTGCTATATTTCCCAAACCAAACTTAAATTGCCAAGGGAGCCAGCTTTTGTAGTAAGATTTAATTCTGGCTCAATTAATAAAGCTTTTATACAAAACCAAAAATAATAGCTGATGGCTGATGGCTGATGGCTGTTTGCGCAGCATTCCGGAGGAAATGTTTACAAATTAATTATGCTTAAACCAGAATCAACAGAAATTAGGATAGTCTTAGTAGAAGCCCAAGGGCCACTAAATGTTGGTTCTGTAGCCCGGATTATGAAAAATATGGGCTTCTATAATTTGGTCTTGGTCAACCCTCAATGTGACCCTCATGGAACAGAAGCCCGAAAAATGGCAGTTCATGGGGTGGAAATTTTAGAAAGGGCGACCATAGTCCAAACATTACCAGAAGCTCTAAAAGGATGTCAAAGGGCGATCGCCACTACATCCCTAGACCGCTCATTGCCCACCCACCTAGAAAACCCGAAAAATTCCCTACCTTGGCTACTGGGATACTCAGCAGCTTTAATATTTGGTAGAGAAGATAGGGGCTTAACTAATGTAGAATTAAACTACGCCCAAAGATTTGTCCGTATTGAATCTGATGATGCCTATCCCTCTCTGAACCTGGCTCAAGCAGTAGCCATCTGCTGTTATGAGTTATATCAAGCACAACTAGATCGGGATAATATTCCTCAAAGCCAACCAAATCCTAATTCAGAAGCCTCCCTAGATATTTTAGAAGCATATTATCAGGATTTAGAAACCATGTTGTTGAAAATAGGTTATCTTTATCCCCATACAGCATCCAGCAGAATGGAAAAATTCCGTCGTTTATACAACCGTGCCTATCCCTCTACTCAAGAAGTGGCAATGTTACGAGGAATGATTAGACAAATTAATTGGGCACTGTCTAATTACGATCAGGATGATAGTTAATTTTCTGCTCTGGGTATTCTAATGAAGAGAGTCCCATTGCTAAGTTTAAATTCTTTATCAAAATCTTCAGGATTTATCTATAAGGTAGTCATCTGCTTTACACTAGGTAAAAATAGGTACGACTCACGCTAAAGTAATAGGGTAATTTAGACTCTATTAGTCAGGCCAAGTTTTTCTGTGCAAAACTAATTTTCTAGTAATTTTAGTACAGAACCTAGTCTTGAATCAGGCTTTAGGTTGTAGGTGCTAAGTTTTAGGTTCAATTTTTGTCCCTAGATTCAACTTCAAACAAGTTGTGGACACTGCTAATAACGGTGGGGTTTTCAACCCGATTTCTCTGCAATAGTTTTGGAAAAAATCTGCTACCTAATACCTAAAAGCTTTAGAGTTTACGACGATAATAATTATCAGACAAATTCACTATTAATAATATCAAAATCTGTCATAAATTAACAGAAATAATTATTGGGATTTCCTCTAATTTTTAGGTTATCCAATCAAATAAAAAAATATTTTTGTTGAGGTAGATTTTGATATTTATGCAGTAGATTAATCAATAAAATTATAGTTACTATATTAAGGTGTTTGGAGTGGTTCAGAATTTTCGCAATCGATCAATTCTTTCGGTAGTACCTTCTACTACTAAGTCAGACTCTCAGTCCCAGCAGTCTAATAGTAAAACGCCTAGTAATCGGCTGCAACCACAGCTACCACTTAAGAGAAAGCGTAATGTAGCTAAGTTTCCACTTCCAGCTTCTGAGCAAACGCAAACAGTTCTCAGGCCAGTACCTTCTAAAAAGAAAGCTGTTGCACCCAGAGTTTCAAAACAAGAGATTCCTAAATTTCAGTCTCATAGGGCTAAACGTAGACGAATAGAGGAACTGGCTAGATTAAGAAAGATAGCAGAACAACAACCAACATCATCTGCTCGCCCTCAGAAACGACAAGAAAAAGCTCAATCTTTTATTTCTGAGCCACTACCGACTCAAAAATCACCAGTTACAAGTCGTCATAAGTCCCGTTCTGCTTCTTTGCTGTTGTACGCAACTCGGATGTTAATCTTAGGTGTGGGAATAGCGGTGATTGGTGGAACAGTCCTATCAATATTGAAGCCTGGAAGTAGTTCTAATCTGATATCTCAAGCAGCAGATAGTGAGGTAGAGACAAATGAAGAATGGAAATCTCCTTCTATTGTACCTTTGGCAGTACAACAAACTAGGGAAATGGCAGCTTTGAAAACAGAGTTAGATACAGTTATTGCCAAATACCCAAAGCTAACACCAGGAGTATTTCTGATTGATGCTGATACTGGTGCTTATGTGGATATTAATGGAGATACTGCTGTGGCTGCAGCTAGTACGATGAAATTACCGATATTAGTGGCTTTTTTCCAGGCGGTGGATCAGGGAAGAATCAAATTGAATGATATGTTAACAATGGAGGAATCTCATGTAGCTGAAGGTTCTGGAGATATGCAGTTTCGGAAGCCTGGTAGCAAATATACGGCTTTGCAAACTGCCAGGAAGATGATTGTAATTAGTGATAATACCGCAACTAATATATTAATTGAAGCTCTTGGTGGGGCTGATGTTTTGAATCAGTTGTTTCAGAGTTGGGGTTTGAAGAATACTGTTATTAATAATCCTTTACCAGATTTGTCGGGAACTAATACAACGACTCCCAAGGATTTGATAAATTTAATGTCACAGGTTAATCAGGGTGGTTTGGTGTCGCTGAAGTCTCGCGATCGCTTATTTCGGATTATGGAGAGAACTCGGAATGATTCTTTGTTACCTAGGGGTGTCGGTAGAGGTTCTGTGGTTGCTCACAAGACAGGTAATCTGAAGTCTGTGTTAGGGGATGCGGGTATGATTGATTTGCTGAATGGCAAGCGTTATCTATTGGCTGTACTGGTGAAGCGTCCGAATGATGATCAGGATGCTGTAGAGTTGATTCGCGGGGTGTCTAAAGAAACTTATCAATATCTTAAGTCATCAGAATAGAGGGAGTAGTTTCAATTAATAATTAAGTGCGATTCGTTTGGCCTAAGTAAACTCTATTTACGTTCAGCCAGTCCCCTTACCGGGATAACTCTGATAATCATGGAGGTTTAATTCCTTCCCACGCGGATACCGTGTGACTCCAATCTCCCAGGT
>JBCDJM010000394.1:0-5878 GCA_038747755.1 Cyanobacteria bacterium P01_H01_bin.35 | reverse complement strand
TAGTATAAAAAAACGGTATCTTGGTAAGTATTTATACTGTAGATATCCTATTCATTGACCTTTCTCAGGAAAATATTAAGCATAAATAGTCAATTACTTACTCCTATTGACCCCGATAATTGTTTCCTGTCTCCTGTCTCCAGTATCGAGTCTCCTGTCTCCTCTTCTTGATACTACATTTTGTCGTGCGGAATGTAGGTTAAAAATGATTTGAGTTTCGACTTAGTTTCTGAGCAATCTTCAGTTATTGAGGGAGCTGGAAAATCTAAACCGACAAAATGCTTAGATTTTTCTGTCATTGATGAGGTTATCAAGATTTCAGATGAAGAAGCGATTTCTACTTGCCATCAATTGGCTAATGATGAGGGTTTGCTTGTTGGTGGTAGTAGTGGTATTAACGTTTTTGCAGCTAAATTTATTGCTAATCGTTTAAATAAAAAAGGTGTCGTAGTTACAATACTCTGTGATAGTGGAATTAAGTATATATCCAAAATTTACAATAAACAGTTTCTCAGAAAGTATCTATAGCAGAGTAAGTGCAAGTCTCTAACTATCCCTGACTTTGCTCTAAATCTTGAAAATTCGATCCCTATAATTAAATGTAGCGATCGCTCTCTTCTATCACTTTCACAGAAAGCTACTTTTTGCTATCTAGCTATCAAGTCAGGTCTCAAATTTTTTGCCCCTCGCAAATAGATATGCACAATTTTTTGGGCGTGAGTTTCCGGCATATTCACATGAATCAAAAATCTGATACAACGTTCTAAACTACCCTCAACGTGCATTTGCTGCACATCTAATAAAGGTACATTATTCCAGTGGGGACGTTGGCGAGCGATCGCTGCCGGAAAAATAGCATCTAAGTCACGAGTCACAGAGAAAGTTGTACTAATAATCTGCTCTGGTTCTATCTGATTATTTGCTTCTAGTTCATCTAGCAGTTCGGTTACTGCCTCTCGAATTGCCTCTATTGAATTTTCTGAGACTGTAGTTGCTCCACGAATTGCTTGAACTCGCCACCCCACGCCAAAATCCTCCCAATCAACAATTGTGTACTTAAATTTGACTAGCTATCAGCTTTTAGCTATCAGCTATCAGCTTTTACTTGAAGAGTTATTGAAATATTCTCCTCAATATCCACCCAAAATTCTGCTGATTGCTGAGAGCTGAGAGCTGATTGCTTTCTTAAGGTTTATACAGCCACAAAGGTAAGCCACTGGTAGAAACTTCAAATTCTACCCAGCTTTGAGCAGCCGATAATTTTGATGATACCTGATTATTGCCCAAAACTCGATTTAATAAAGATTTGGGTTTTTCTAAAGTACAACTCTCGGTCTTCTCTGGGTCTAAATTTACCAATTTACAAGCCCATTTTCTAGCATCTTCCTCAGTACCTAAACGGTCTACCACACCTAACTCTAATGCTTGTTCTCCAGTAAAGATACGACCATCTGCAAAACTTCTGACAGTCTCTACAGCTAAATTTCGTGCTTCAGCCACCGTTTGGACAAACTGCTGATAACTAACATCTATCAAATCTTGGAGAATTTGCTTTTCTGGATCGGTTATTTCTCGGTCAAAGGCTAATATATCCTTATACGGCCCAGATTTCACTACTTTAAAGGAAACTCCTACTCTTTCCAAAAGACGTTCTATATTGTTGCCTCGCAAAATTACGCCAATACTACCAGTAATCGTCCCTGGATTGGACATAATATTTTGGGCACCCATACCAATATAAACACCACCAGAGGCAGAAATATTGCCGAAGCTAGCGACAATTTTGACTTTCTCTTGCAACCTTTTCAGGGCGCTGTAGATTTCTTGAGAGTCGGCTACAGTACCTCCTGGACTATCTATCCTCAGTAACAGAGCTGGAAATTTTCTTTCTTCTACTGTTTTGAGTGCTTCTAATACTCGTTTTCTGGTGTCGCTGGCAATAACACCATTAATTTCTATTCGGGCAATTTGTTTACGATATCGGGGCTTAAATGGCCAAATCATGCTGTTTTTATTTCAGTTATCAGTTATCAGTAGGGACGCCCTTATGCAACGTCCTTACAGTTATCAGTACCAAACGCTGAAACCAGAGGGTTGAAATACTGAATTTGATTTTTTTATCACTTTAAAAGGGGTGAGACCTCATTTTTTGGTCAAAATACAAAAGTAATAGACTTTTGAGCTATTAACATATTCAAGTCAAATTGTCAATCAAATACTAATGAATATTTTGATATTTGACCATATTTTACTTTACAATTTAGTAGATTAACAACAATACACATTTTTGTTCAATATTGTTATTATTTGTAATAATAATTTAACAGATTTAGTAAAGTACCAATCTATAAATTTATGCAGCTAAAACTGACCAACTCAACACTTCCTTTTGCGCCACTGTTACTAATAGCTCCCTTTTTCTTCTGGGGAACTGCAATGGTAGCAATGAAAGGTGTTATTCCTCAGACAACACCATTTTTTATGGCAGCAATGCGTATATTACCAGCAGGTATATTGTTGTTACTGGTAGGAATGATTCAGGGAAGACGTCAACCACAACGTAAATTAGCTTGGTTGTGGATTTTATTGTTTGCCTTAGTCGATGGTGCTTTATTTCAGGGTTTTTTGGCTCAAGGGTTAGTTAGAACAGGTGCTGGTTTGGGTTCGGTGATGATTGACTCCCAACCTTTGGCAGTCGCTATTTTATCATTATGGTTATTTCAAGAGAGGATTAGATTCTGGGGTTGGTTAGGGTTAGGTATTGGTGTTATCGGTATTAGTTTAATTGGTTTACCTGATGAATGGATCGGGAGTTTACTGCATCCAGAAACAATAGAAGCATCTCTGGGAATAGATGCACTGTTTCAAAGTGGAGAATGGTTGATGTTATTAGCATCTCTGTCTATGGCAGTAGGAACAGTTATGGTACGTTTTGTTTGCAAATATAACGATCCAGTTATGGCAACTGGTTGGCATTTGATTTTAGGTGGTGTTCCATTACTTGCTATTTCCGCAGGGTTTGAATCTCAACAGTGGGTTAATATCGATCAATATGGTTGGATAGCTATGGGTTATGCAGCTATTTTCGGCAGCGCGATCGCTTATGGTTTATTCTTTTATTTTGCTTCTTCGGGTAATCTTACAAGTTTGAGTGCTTTAACTTTTCTAACTCCAATTTTTGCTATGTTGTTTGGCAATTTCTTTTTGGGAGAAGTTTTAAGTTCATTACAGTCAGTGGGAGTTGGTTTAACTTTAGTTAGTATTTATTTGATTAATCAACGGGATGTATTAGCTCAGAAGTTGAAATCTAGCAGTTCAAAACAAAAGGACGTTTCAAATACCACTACAGGCTAATTATTGAAACAGTCTCAACAGCAAGCATTTGAAGTAAAGGTGCAAGTTGGAGTTGAAATATCAGAGAAAATTTAACTAGGCAGTTATACTAAATGCGGTTTATTCTGAAGTAGGACTTACGCAGTACAACCTATTTTCGTCCGAAGCGACTGACAGGGTTTGCGGAGCAGTCCGGAACGGATAGCAATCTCAAATCCTAGTTTTTCATACCTCGTTTTTCATACCTCATGCGTAAGTCCTGTGAAGGTAAGGCATAAGGCACTTATGCCGAAGGGTTAGAGAGGAATTTGAGAAAGTAGCTTTTCATAACCGGATTTGGTATTAGGGCAACGCACCCTATACTATACCTAGTGCGATCGCTCTTTTAGGGTGCGTTAATCAAATGTAATATAATGTCCGCTGGTATCGTTTGTATAAACCAAAGGGTGAATATCTACAGGAAATTTGGCGTTGCTGAATACGCGGAATGGATGTTCTATCCCTACTTTCATGCAACCAAGCTAAAGTAAATCTTCCATTTTTATAGTAATACTTCCTCGATCATCCATACCGCTAAAAAATTTGACTTTGATTTTGTCATTATCACTAAGTATAGTTGAGCAGGTTAATAAATCTTTTTTTCCTTTGAAAATATCGTAAAAAATTTGTTCATTTTCACTTTCAATATCAGATTCTTTAATTTCATTTCTATTAAAAAAAACTCCTGCTTTAAAATCAATATGAATAGAGGCATGACTCTAACTTCTATTCTGGTTGCTGTAATTATTTAATGTCAGCAACATATACATTCTGTTCATTGTATCTCGAAACTTTTCTTGTATTTCCTCTAAGGAACTACTGAGGATTTTCCCTGACTTTGTTTTCCTAGATTGAAGAGATGACTTAAGCTCAATGAGAATAAGATTTAATCTATAACTATTACTCTCTAAATATTTCTGCAAAACCAATAATGCTACTTCTGTAGTCTTGCCACTTGTTGATATTCCAGGAATTTGTTTTTCTAGATTTACTCTCCAAATTTTTTCTACCTTTGATTTTTGAGCTATATAACTTAACTCTGTTATTTTAACCAGCTTTAAAGTAGGGGTTTTTTCTCTCTCTTCTTTGATTTCTATAAACTCATCATCTGCTAACAATATTTCTTCAACTAATTTCTCTTTCGCTAAAGCACTATGAAATTCTTTTCTAACTAAAAAAGGATCTTTGACATTCTCCTCATTAATAATCAAAAACTTGTTTCTTTTCTTACTCATCTTCAGTTTCTTTGAGATAGATGTAGTCAGTTAATACTTTCCTAGTTTTATCAAGAGAATCTATTATATCATGTCCGGTTGAACAGTGATAAATAAATAACTAGGTCGGAGTCAGGAGTCAGGAGTCAGGAGTCAGGAGGGAAGAAAGAATAACAGGAGAAGAAGGAGAAAGTTTTTTTATAACTAATTATCCGGACATGATATTACTTCTCGAAAGTTTCTGAAGTAAACTCCATATTCATCAGCTTCATAGTCAATTATTCTACTGCCCTCGAAAAAGTAAACTCCTATATCATCTTTTGAGATAGAGTTATCATTGTAGATATATTTGAGATTATTTTCTGCAACTATTTTATCGACAAAATCACTGCTATATTCATTTTTCAGCACATCAAGATAGATGTAATTATTAACAGCATTAGCAAGCAGCGGACTATGAGTTGTAATTAATACTTTATTATTTTTCTGGGCAAACTGAATTAATAGATCGACTAATTTAACTTGGTTTTCTGGATGTAAATTTTCCTCTGGTTCGTCAATAGTTAAGAAATTATTCTTTTCCGCAGCCCAATATTTGAACCTACATTCCGCACGACAAAATGTAGTACGCAAAGGTGGTAAAACTTGAGTAAGTATTTAGACTCAAGAAAAAAAACATCTCAAAGTGTAATTCTAGACAAAAGGTGAAGCTCAAAAAAAGAGGAGAAAATGTCAATAGAAGTGACTAATGTAGACCACTTAGGAATAGTCGCAGGAATTATTGATGAGATGGGTATAGAACAGAAAATTAATCAACTATTAGGAGAACAATTACCAGAAAAAATAACAGGGGGTCAAGTAGTCAAAGGAATGGTTTTAAATGGCTTAGGATTAGTGTCATCCCCACTATATTTATTTAGTAAATTTTTTGAAGGAAAAGCTATAGAACATTTAATTGGTAAAGGGGTAAAAACAGAGTATTTTAATGATGATAAATTAGGTCGGGTATTAGACCAACTTTATCACAAAGGATTAAATGAGATTTTTATGTCGTTGGTGTTAGAAGCAGTGAAAATTTTCAGAAACGAAACAAGTACAGTTCACCTAGATTCAAGTTCGTTTCATGTTCATGGAGATTACCATACAGAAGAGGATGAATATGAAGAAGATTTGGAGCCAAAACCTATCAAAATTACTTATGGATATTCGAGAGATAAACGACCCGATCTCAAACAATTTATGATGGATTTAATTTGTACAAACGATGGAGATTATCAAATGTGGATGAGAAT
>JBCDJM010000393.1:0-5891 GCA_038747755.1 Cyanobacteria bacterium P01_H01_bin.35 | reverse complement strand
CTTTGATGTTACTGGTTACGATCCTTATTATTTTCCTGAATATCCCGAGGGGAAGTTTGATACTATCCTCTGTTTTTATGTTTTAAACGTTTTGTTTGAACAACCACAAGTCGAAGTTTTGATGGAAGTTTCCCAGTTATTAAATTCCGGGGGGAAAGCTTATTACGCTGTGAGAAGAGGTTTGAAACGGGAGGGTTTTCGAGAACATTACATACATAAGAAACCAACTTATCAGTGTTTAGTTAATTTACCTTTTAAATCTATTCACGTCGATGAATTGTGTGAAATTTATGAGTATATTCATTATAATCAGCAAAAAAATTCAGAAAACAAATGTTTATTTTGTAACCCCCGGAAAAATCTACAATTAATTACAGAGTCAGCAAAAGCTTATGCAATACTTGACGGTTATCCAGTTACAAAAGGGCATACATTAATTATACCCAAGCGTCATCTAGCAAATTATTTTGAGTTGCCTATAGAGGAACAATTAGAATGTTGGTTGATGGTAAATCAGGTACAGAAAATCTTACAAGAAAAGTATCAACCTGATGGCTTTAATGTAGGGATAAATGTTAATCGTGCTGGAGGACAAAAAATGATGCACTGCAATATTCATGTCATTCCTCGGTATCAAAAGAATGAGTTAGGAATTAAAGGGGGAATGAGATTTGTTGTTCCTCGTGATCGCTGAAAATCTATAGTATATTTAGTTGAATAAAAAGTCATATGTATCGACGAGTAACGCCAGCTAAATCTTATGATATCAGAATTTTGGTGAGGATGCAACATATTCTTATGAGGCGCGATTTTTTAAGAGCTTCATAAAATGAAAATTAAACTATAACGCTACAGTTTTTAAATTTTAGAGGAATTATCTCAGTGGCGAATCTCTGAGGAAAATTTCGCTGGAGAATGAAAGAAACTATAACGTTACAGTTTTTGGATTTTAGATTATTCTCTGAGTAGCGATCGCCTTTTTACAGGTTGACAATTAGTGAAACTATAACGTTACAGTTTTTAGACTTTAGATAATTCTCTGAGTAGCGATTGCCTTTTTACAGGTTGACAATTAGTGAAACTATAACGTTACAGTTTTTGGATTTTAGATAATTCTCTGAGTAGCGATCGCCTTTTTACAGGTTGACAATTAGTGAAACTATAACGTTACAGTTTTTAGATTTTAGATTATTCTCTGAGTAGCGATCGCCTTTTTACAGGTTGACAATTAGTGAAACTATAACGTTACAGTTTTTAGATTTTAGATAAAGTCTAATATTCAAAAATCATTCAGATACGATAATAAACTACTCTCGGTATTAGTCCTACTAAAAGAATTCCAAGTGCTTAAATCTTTACCAGGATATCCAGATAACATAGCTCTAGCATCATCACTCAATCCTTGCACTAAAGTAAAATCAACTCCAGCAATACTAATAATATTATCTAAACTCGCCCCTGTTAAATCGGCCGCCCGTAAATCTGCTCCATCTAACTCTACTGCATTGAGTCGAGCATCACGCAAATTCGCTCCTATCAAAAAAGCTCCCTTCATATTTGCTCCACTCAAAGCAGCACCTTGCAAATTTGCACCTGTCAAGTCTGTACCACTCAGATAAGAACCCCGCAAATTAGCATCACGCAGGTCAGCCCCTCTAAGGTAAGCTGTATTTAAGAAAGCTCCACTTAAATTAGCCCCTGGTCCAACTGCTCCTGATTGTTTGTAAGCAAATTCTTCAGGCCAAACAGTAGCCCCATCATAGTATGCCACCTGCAGTTTAGCACCTTCTAAGTTAGCATTAGTCAAATTAACATTCTGTAGTTCAGCTCGATTCAAATAAGTATTAGTTAAATCTGCTCCATTCAAGTTGGCACCTTGAAGGTTAGCTCCTCGTAAATCAGCACCTTTGAGATTTGCTCCACTCAAGTCAGCTTCACTTAAATTTGCTCCGATAAGAATAGTATTATGTAATTTAGCTTGTTGTAAATTGCTTTGACTTAGATTAATTTGATATAGTTCAATTTCACTAATATCTATACCTTGTAAATTACTACCGATAAGATTTTTGTTTTGCTGATAAGCTTGAATAATTTCTGTAGCTGATTGAAACTGCATTTTGTTTGAGGATGGCTTGCTATTGACAATGGATTCCATATTATAGATTCGTTAATTATCTATTCAAAAGTCTCCATTTGATTTATCCTATAATTTTATGACTCTCAACTAGATTTTTGTTGATTTTTCTTAACTAAAAATCTGGAGGATATTAACGAAACTTTAGAGGTAAAAAATAAAGATGCGATTTACTCCACCAATGACAATGATGGATTTTTTTATTAAAAGTGAAGGAACGTGGTTTTCTCAACGTACTGTTCATCATTTTGATTATGCTCAAGATGAGTCTGGTCAATCTAATTTTATTGTCAAAGTTTTACTAAAAGACGATCCTAAAGTTATTGAAGTTTGTGAAGAGCAAAAAGTAAATCCAGCTTTAGCAACAGGTGGTGCAAGTTTTAATTGGCAAGATAATTTAGATAATGATGAACCTAATCCAAATTATGCTGCTATTTTAGTTGATATTCCTACTTCTGAAACAGGTAGAACTGGAAAATTTTTGCGTAATCGTGGTTATGTTGAAGGTATTCCTGTAGTGGGTAGATATCATTTTGCCACTGATGGAGTCTTAACAATTGACACAGAATATGAAAGAAATCAAGGACAAGAACGCTGTTGGTTTTTGACAGATGATTTTCGAGTCAGAGTTAGTACAGTACGAATGATGAATGGTGTTAATTTGATGGCTTATTGTTCTGAACGTCGTTGTTTAACTCGCAAACAATTAGAAGAAATGGTGGAAAAAAATCTTGCTAGAAGTAATGGTTAATGGTTAATGGTTAATGGTTAATGGATAATGGATAATGGATAATTACCTCTGGTTAAAACCCCAACGGAATTGAAAATAAGGAAGTATTATTTCTTTTCTTGCTATGAGTTATAGATTGGGTTGGGAGACCAAACTCCTACTGAGTCAACAAGGAAAAATTAATTGCTCTTGTCAATTTTATCCTACTATTCCAACTCCTGAATTTTTCCAAATTTTGTCAAATTGTTATGAGTTATAGATTGGGTTGGGAGACCTCAACCCTACTCATTAAATCAGGAAAAATTAACTGCTCTTGTCAATTTTATCCTACTATTCCAACTCCTGAATTTTTCTAAATTTTGTCAAATTGTTATGAGTTATAGATTGGGTTGGGAGACCAAACCCCTAATAATCGATCGCTCTTCAAAAAGAGATTATTTTCAATAAATTGTTTAAGTCAATACTAGAACTTAATTTATTGCTATTGCTACTTCTAACCAATCATCAAATGACCCTTGATGACTGGCAATCCATTCTTCAGCATGACGGCGAATATCTACAGGTTTATTCTCCCCATTTTTAACTTTTTCCTGTTGAATATTAACATCCTCTAGAGGAATTTCAATTTGTTCAAAAAAACGTTGAGCAACTGGGTTAGTCTCCAAAAATTTCTTATTAGCTAATATCCTGATATTATCAATTGGCAGACCAAAATTTTTGCCATTCAATGAAGTTTCTTTTTCCGTGAAATTTTCCATAGTTCCTACTAAAGATGTGAAAGGAACATTTAACCACTCTACATCTTCTCCTTCTTTTAAAACAGAAGCAAACCAATGGGGGTTCCAAGCATAAAATAGAATTGGTTTTCCTTGACGATAACGAACTAAAGCATCTGCCAATAAAGCAGAATAATCTCCTTGAATTTGCTCAACAGTATCCTCAAGTCCGTAAACCTGTAAATGATGATTTATTACTTTTTCACACATCCAACCAGCAGTACAACCTATTAAATTTGCCTTACCATCACCATCAGAATCAAAAAGTTGAGCAATTTTTGGGTCTTGAAGTTGCCATAAATTAGTAATATTGTATTCTTCAGCCGTTTTTTTATCTATCTTATACCCCTGAGTAGAATTAGAAATAAGAGTTCCTAACTTTTCTAATTTTTCTTCCCCACCATTATTGTCAAAAAATTCTCGGTGGTTAACTTCCCAATGAGCTCCAGTAAAATCTAAATCACCATTACTAACAGCTATGTGCATTGCTGGAATATTCAGTTGCTTTGGACTTTTGACCTCATAACCTAATTTTTCTAGTCCAATATTCACAACTTCTGTAATAAATACACTGTAGGTATCCAAATCAGAAGTTGGACGCACTACTATTCCTTTTCCAGGCAATGGATCTTCAGTTGACTTGATATCTGTTTGAGACATTAATTGCCAACCTGTGACACCAACTAGCAAACTAAGTAAGATACTTATACCTAAAGTTGCTTTATCGCGTTTCGACAACCCAAGAGACCGCAACCATCCAATGGGACCTCGCTCTTGCCAAGACTGAATACTACCTTGACTAACACCTTGAGTAATACGATCAAGCATTACTGCAATTAATACAATACCTAACCCTCCTACGGCAGCTAATCCAACATTCAAACGGCCTAAACCTTGCAGTACCATTTGCCCTAATCCTTCTACCCCAATCATTGAGGTGACAACTGACATTGATAAAGCTAATAAAATAGCTTGGTTTGTCCCAGCAAGTATAGTAGGTAAGGCTAAAGGAATTTGCACTTCCAATAAAACTTGTTGCCGAGTTGAACCAAAAGCAAGTGCAGCTTCTACTGCTTCTGGGGATACTTGTCTAATACCCAGGTTGGTCAGACGGATTAGAGGCGGAACTGCAAAAACAAAAGTTGCTATTATACCAGAAACTTCTCCAATTCCAAACAACATTACTACAGGTACTAAGTAAACAAAGGTCGGAAGAGTCTGCATAGCATCTAACAGAGGTCGTAATACTTTATTGAAGCGATCGCTCACCGCACAAGCAATACCTAAAGGAATACCGACCAGCATACAGAATATTACGGCAGTAAGTATTAAAGAGAGGGAAACCATTGCTGCTTCCCAAGCTCCACAAAAACCGATAATAATTAAAGCTATAAAACTATAGATAGCTATTTTTCTACCTGCTAATTGCCAAACTAACAAAGAAATGATTATCAGAAAAATTAAAGGCGGAATTGCTAGAAAAGTCGATTTTACTATTTCTAGAGTTCCGCTAATAGGTAAGCTGATAGCTTGAAATATAGGACGAAAGTTATCAACCAGAAAATCAACTAAATTATTAACCCATTCATCTAGAGGTAAAGTATAAGATTGGAATGGATTGAATAAATTGTCTAATCCTCCTTGAGTTTCAGCTATGAAGTAGTGAGATAAATAATTCAAAATAAACAAAATTTACTGGCTCCTCTAATGATTTTTTTTATCGAAATTTATATTTGTTCGCCCCAAACTTGTTAGTACATCAAATGCTTTTACCATAACTTGAAATTCTTTTTTTGTTCTTAACCACTGCTAGAGGAAACCCTTTTTTGTCAAGGTCATTTCAGTTATCAGTTATCAGTTATCAGTACCTCTAGCTGAAGAAAGTCAGAAATATGCTCTAGAAAACTATAAATATTAACTATTGCTTTTATCCAAATTTATATTTGTTCGCCCCAGACTTGTCAGTAGATCAACTGCTTTTACCATAACTTGAAATTCTTTTTTTGTTGTTAACCACTGCTAGAGGAAACCCTTGTTTGTAAAGGTCATTTCAGTTATCAGTTATCAGTACCTCTAGCTGAAGAAAGTCAAAAATATTCTCTAGACAACTATATAACCTACATTCCGCACGACAAAATGTAGTATCAAGAATAGGAGACAGGAGACTCGATACTGGAGACAGGAAACAATTATCGGGGTCAATAGGAGTAAGTAATTGACTATTTATGCTTAATATTTTCCTGAGAAAGGT
>JBCDJM010000392.1:0-5931 GCA_038747755.1 Cyanobacteria bacterium P01_H01_bin.35 | reverse complement strand
CTTGATTCTTCAGTAAAATATCCATTGGGGGTAATAAATACCTCAACAAAATTATTGGCATATTATAATTTTATAGGATATTAAGAAGGCTAAATAATTCAATTTGTATAGATGTGAATTAATTTTGTGTAGCTGCTAATTACTCTGACCGACTAAATAATTGTCAAAAACGGAATTCTAAATTCTAATTGTAAGTTTATGAAGATTCAGTAAAGATATGACTGATTACAACTATTTTAAGAAGTAGTAGATTATAATTAGTTAAGAAGAACTACCAAATATTGCCCATAGGGGGTTTATTAAGTGTTAAAGAATACTCAATACTATCTATCATTAATCTTATCAGGATTTTGTCTAACAATTACGACTTTTAACCAACAAGCCTATGCACTTAGCGCTGGAGCTAGCACTAGCGTCAATCTCGAAAGCAATGCTTCAAAGACTGATGATGATAGTGACACAGGAAACTATACTCTGGGAAATCAAACTACAAGATGCGGTACGACAACAAGCACTGAACCTCAAATAACCAGGTCTTATAGGTCAACATATGGTCGTTCAGGAGGAAGTGAAGAAGTCAGTTTGGAAGATTCATGTAATAATGGACAAACTACAACAGTTGAGGCTTCCTCTACCATGGAAGTAACAGACAAAAGTGGATCTTACTACGACTGGGCACTCAGTCTTACGGCAAATGTAACTAGACAGAGTGGAAGCTCATCCGGATCGGCAATTGCTCGCGGTAACGACCCACAATTCATTGATGCAATGACTTTCCCCGATCAAAATTTTGAAGAGATAGTCACTTTAGGAGAAGGATCTTCAGTTTTTGCACAAGATGAACACGATCAGGCTAGTATGACATTCAGTCGAGGTGTAGAATACGATAAAATGCTCAATAAAGAATTGCAAGTAGTGCAAAACCCTTTTTTCTCAATCAAGATATTGGCATCAGGACCTTCTTCCAAGATTATTCCTTTTGAGGGTGGTATTGATGGTGTTAAGACAATTTCTGTAGTAGATGCTATTGTCGATTTGAACCCCAATAACATTCCTGGTCTTACATTTTCTAGGACAGCTTCAGAGTTAGAAGAGATGTTAGAAGATGAAGACAGTGGACTTGGAACAAGGAGAGGTTTGATATCAGATATATCTTTTACTTACGAGTGGGATTATTCGGGCTTCGATCTAGACTCAAACCCCAGACTAATTGGAGGAGGCGAAAACTTTGCTCAATCTGGTGTATCAAGAACAGTTCCAGAACCTACCTCAACTTTTGGATTCCTCGCCCTCGGCGTAATTGGTGCAACTTCAACTCTCAAACGCAAACTTAAATCATCTAAATAGGGCTTGCTGAATAAATCTCAAAGTATTGACAGATAAAGGCTTTAGCATTTTTAGGTCTTGAAAAAATGCAATGTTTTCGGTCTAAAAAGCTTAAAAAGTTAGGATTTTAGGGTGCATAAGGCAGAAAAGTCAAGGGATAATTCTTCCTCCTACCTCCTAGCTCATTTCCCTTTTATCCTGACTCCTGACTACTGACTCCTGACTAATACCTCCTCCCTAAATTATTTATAACTGTTCATCCGGACATGATATTACATCTGGCTTGTTGAATAAATCTCAAAGTATTGATAAATAAAGGCTTTAGCATTTTTAGATCTTGAAAAAGTGCAATGTTTTCGGTCTAAAAAGCTTAAAAAGTTAGGATTTTAGGGTGCATAAGGCAGAAAAATCAAGGGATAATTTTTCCTCCTACCTCCTCGCTCATTTCCCTTTTATCCTGACTCCTGACTACTGATATTATGTTCGGTTGAATAGTTATGATTAGGATATATATGTAAGATATATCTCAAACCATTGAGATTGCTTGCTTCCACTCCGTTCCAGTCGCAATGACATTATAGTTAGTGATTATCCGAACATGATATGACTCCTGACTCCTAACTCCGTACGGACGTTGCATGCAACGTCCCTACCTCCTGACTCCTCCCTAAATTATCTATAACTTTTCATCCGGACATGATATTAAATCTGTTTTGTATACTCCATTTACCAAAAAAAGAGGTCCAAAGCCTCCCCTTTTAAGGGGATGAAAAAAATATTTAATTCAGTATTTCAAGCCTCCGACTTTAGTCAGAGGTTCGCTGATAACTGATAACTGATAACTGATAACCTAGCTGCTAATTACTGACTGACTAATAATTTTCAAAAACAGAATTTTAATTGTAAGTTTATGAAGATTATAAAAATATAGTAAAGATACTGAGTGATTACAACTATTTTAAGAAATAGTATACTATGATGTCGCTAAGTAAAAACTACTAAATTTTCTCAATCAGGGGTTTATTAAGTGTTAAAGAATACTCAATACTATCTATCATTAATCTTATCAGGATTTTGTCTAACAATTACGACTTTTAACCAACAAGCCTATGCACTTAGCGCTACAGCTAGCACTAGCGTTAATCTCGAAAGCAATGCTTCCAAGACTGATGATGATAGTGACACAGGAAATTTTACTCTGGGAAATCAAACTACAAGATGCGGTACTAGAACAAGGAGTAAAGCTCAAATAACTAGGTCTTATAGGTCAACATATGGTCGTTCAGGAGGAAGTGAAACACTCAGTTTGTCCGATTCATGTAATAATGGACAAACTACAACAGTTAGCGCTTCCTCTACCATGGAAGTAACAGACAGAAGTGGATCTTACTACGACTGGGCACTCAGTCTTACGGCAAATGTAACTAGACAGAGTGGAAGCTCATCCGGATCGGCAACTGCTCGCGGTAACGACCCACAATTTATTGATGCAATTACTTTCCCCGATCAAAATTTTGAAGAGATAGTCACTTTAGGAGAAGGATCTTCAGTTTTTGCACAAGATGAACACGATAGGGCTAGTATGACATTCAGTCGAGGTGTAGAATACGATAAAATGCTCAATAAAGAATTGCAAGTAGTGCAAAATCCTTTTTTCTCAATCAAGATATTGGCATCAGGATATTCTTCAAAGACTACTCCTTTTACTAGTGATATTGATAATTTTAAGAGAATTTCTTTAGTAGATGCTATTGTCGATCTGAACCCCGATAAAATTCCTGGTCTTGAATTTTCTATGACAGCTTTAGAATTAGAAGAGATTTTAGAAGATGAAAACAATGGACTTGGAACAAGTAGTGGTTTGCTATCAGATATATCTTTTAGTTACCAGTGGGATTATTCGGAGTTCGATCTAGCATTAAACCCAAGACTAATTGGAGGAGGCGAGAACTTTGCTGAATCAGGTATATCCGAACAGTTCCAAAATCAAGATCAACTATAGCTCTTACTGACGAGTGGAATTATTCGGGGTTCGATATAGCGTCAAACTCAAGACTAATTGGAGAAGGCGAAAACTTTGCTCAATCTGCTGTCTCAACAACAGTTCCAGAACCCACCTCAACTTTTGGCTTCCTCGCCCTCGGTGTAATTGGTGCAACTTCAACTCTCAAACGGAAATTTCAATCTTCTAAATAGGGCTTGCTGAATAAATCTCAAAGTATTTACAGATAAAGCCTTTAGCATTTTTAGGTCTTGAAAAAATGCAATGTTTTCGGTCTAAAAAGCTTAAAAAGTTAGGATTTTAGGGTGCATAAGGCAGAAAAATCAAGGGATCATTCTTCCTCCTACCTCCTCGCTCATTCCCCTTTTATCCTGACTCCTGACTCCTGATATTATGTCCGGTAGCATCACTATTGTATAGAAACCATTTGGTATCTATTTAAAATTATAGATTGAGAGTAGGGGAGTAGGGGAGTCGGGAGAGATGGGGAGATGGGGAGATGGGGAGATGGGGTGTATTAGATATCTGCCACTCATCACATCATCAAATCAATTCTTAATGGAGGATGAAAATCAATAAAAATACCTATAATTACTGCTGTATATTAATTTCAGCAATTTTTTATATCTATTTAGCGATAACTCTAATATTTAATCTCCCCCACTCCCCCACTCCCCTACTCCCCTACTCCCAACTATACAATAACTATTCAACCGGATTCTATATTACCAGGGACTACCAACCATACTAAACCCAGCCCAATAATAAGGATGAGATAAATCTTGATTCCCAAATATTCTTAACACCGATGGTAACACCACTGCACCACGCGCTCCACTTCCTCTTAACTCCCCATCTGTAATCACCACTTTCCCTCGCAACATTGCTAACTGCGCTTGTCTTAACGCCTCTGCCTTAATATTGGCATTATTTAAATGAGTATAAAACTCCGTCATTAACCCCAATGTTCCTTCATCACTCACATACCACACACTTGCTAAAGCCGACTTCACACCTGCTGCTACTGCTAATCCCGCAAATCCTAATTCCGCATTTTTGTCTCCTATAGCAGTACGACAAGCTGACAATACTAACAAATCAACCGCAGGTTTACTCCAACCTAACTCCCTAATTTGATCTAATCTTATTCGTTCTGAACCCCACAACTGAATATAAGAGTTGCTAGCTTTTCCCGGTACAAAATCAGCATGAGTAGCTAAATGAATAATCGGATAAGGATAATTTTGTCGTTGAGTTAGTAGGTTATTGCGAGTAAAGTTTTCATTGAGGAACATATTACCCTGCCATAAATTTTTGGAGATAGTTTGTATCTCTATGGGGACTGCTGGTAATGGCTCTTTTTCCAGAAATTCACTGGCTCCCATGGCTAACACTTGTTGGTTTTGAAGTGGGCGATAGTTAGTATCCATTAAACTCACACTAGGAATTAAACTGAGGCTATATTTCTCAATTAAAAATTGTTCCCCATCATGTAAGGCTGCTATAGGTAAAGTTCGTAAACCTTCATCCATACTAAATAGTAAAGTATCGATATTTGCAGCTTCTAATTCTGCTGATATAGGTGCGATGAGCCAATCATATAATTGTTGTGCTGCTGGCAAATAGCTATCAGTATGACGGCGGTTGGGATCTACAATTTCCACCACTAATTCTAGGGCGACTTGCATAAGTTTTTGACGGTAGGCTGCGGGTATAGTTTTAATAATTGCCTGACCATCTTTAGTATACAATATTATTTGTAATTGGTCTGAGTAAACATTAACATAAACAACAGCAGATTCTTTTCCGGTTTGAGCAGACATCTCGGTTAAGATTTCTCGGACGTTTTTTGTACTGAGAAATTGTTCCTGAAAATCTACTCCTAAATAATTAGAATATTGGTTGGTACGATTTTGTTCCAAGATGGTTATTACTTGATTTGAACCTGCAGCAACTGTGAGAGGATTAGTATTAGGAGTGTCAATTATTTTTAATATTTGTTGAGTGTCAGTTGTACTATTGATAGATGATTCTGTTTGATTTTCGGCAGTTATTGTGTTTTCTGTTTGGTCATTGTTACTAGGTGTTGCTATTGAAATTATATCGGAGGTTGTGGTTGTTGATAAGGTATTGTTTTCTTGAGGATTTGTGGTGGTATTAGTTGTCGAATCGTTCTGGGTATTTGTTTGATTAATATTTGTGGTATTATTATTAGGAATTGCTTCAGTAATATCTGTATTTTGATTAAGTTCTGGAATTTGAATATTGATAGATTCATTGCCAGAAGTTTGATTAACTTCTCCTATATTTTGCTGACCGCCTGCAGTTTGAATATTGATGGTATTATTCCCAGCAGTTTGAGTTACATTCCCAATAGTTTGTTGATCACCAGCGGTTTGAATATTGGTAGTATTTTCACCGGCATTTTGATTAATGTTTTCTGTGGTTAAATTGCCCCCTGTATTTTGAATATTGGTAGTATTTTCACCAGCATTTTGATTAACATCTCCGATAATATTGCCCCCGGCAGTTTGATTATTATTAACATTATTGCCGGCATTTTGATTAACATATCCGATAATATTGCCCACGGCAGTTTGATT
>JBCDJM010000391.1:0-5997 GCA_038747755.1 Cyanobacteria bacterium P01_H01_bin.35 | reverse complement strand
TTACAGGGGAAATATTTAGAGATTTTTTTGACTGTTTTGGCGAAATTTTATTAAGTCGAAAGCTGATGGTTAAAGATAATTTTTGGCAAGTTAGGCAGGAGGATAGAAAATGAAACCTACCTTGATATCTGAATTGGAAAAAATCTGTGGCTGCTGATAGTAATTTGATTACCAAATTAGAATTTTATCGCCAGGGTAACGTCTAAATTATTATTCTAGATTTCAAGGATTATTTGGGAAGTGGCTTTGATTTTACAAGGTAAATATTTAGAGATTTTTTTGACTGTTTTGGTGAAATTTGCTTAAGTCGAAAGCTGATGGTTAAAGATAATTTTTGGCAAGTTAGGCAGGAGGATAGAAAATTACAACCTAGTTTGATATCTTGAGAATTTTCTTGTTAGACTGAAATATAAATTATTATCCTAGATTTCAAGGATTATTTGGGGAGTGGCTTTGATTTTACAGGAGAAATATTTAGAGATTTTTTTGACTGTTTTGGTGAAATTTGCTTAAGTCGAAAGTCGATGGTTAAAGACAATTTAGGGAAGTTAGGCAGGAGGATAGAAAATGAAACCTAGTTTGATATCTGAATTGGAAAAAATCTGTGGATGCTGATAGTAATTTGATTACTGAATTAGAATTTTATCCATTTTTTTGATTCGGGAAATTTTAACAAAAATCATCACATTAAATATCTGGTTGAAAAATCAGGTAAATAGATTTTATCGTCAGGGTGACGTCTAAATTATTCTCCTAGATTTCAAGGATTATTTTGGTAGTGGCTTTGATTTTACAGGGGAAATATTTAGAGATTTTTTTGACTGTTTGAGTCAAATTTTCTTAAGTCAAAAGCTGATGGTTAAAGATAATTTTTGGCAAGTTAGGCAGGAGAATATAAAATTACAACTTAGCTTCATATCTGAAGTTGAAAAAATCTCTGGATGCTGATAGTAACTTGATTACCGAATTAGAATTTTATCGCCAGGCTGACGTCTATATTATTATTCTAGATTTCAAGGATTATTTGGGAAGTGGCTTTGATTTTACAGGGGAAATATTTAGGGATTTTTTTGACTGTTTTGGTGAAATTTTCTGAAGTCGAAAGCTGATGGTTAAAGACAATTTAAACAAATTAGGTAGGAGGATAGAAAATCACAACCTAGTACTCGACCAAAGCAAAATTGCTAGGTAAGGTTAGTAAGTTATGAGTAGTGAATGGTGAGTGGTAAAAATATTACCAGGCAAAGTTTACTTGGTGGACTACTAGCTTCATATGTGAATTTGAAAAAATCTCTGGGTGCTGATAGTAACTTGATTACCGAATTAGAATTTTATCGTCAGGGTGACGTCTATATTATTATTCTATATTTCAAGGATTATTTTGGTAGTGGCTTTGATTTTACAGGGGAAATATTTAGGGATTTTTTTGACTGTTTGAGTCAAATTTTCCTAATTCTAAAGGTTTTGGTTAAACAGAATTTTGGGAAAGTTAGGCAGGAGGATAGAAAATCACAACCTAGCTTTATATCTGAAGTTGAAAAAATCTCTGGATGCTTATGGTTACTTCATCAGCAAATTAGTATTTTCTCTATTTTTTTATAGTGAAATTCTCCTAAGGAAAAAAACTATGGATACTCATATAGCAATCCTATTTTATTCGTGTCAAAAATCTTACTGCTTTTTACGCAACAGGCAAAAGGTAGGAGTTTCAGTTTTTTTATTTACTTTTTGATTTGTTACGACCTATTTAGGATTGCTATAGTAACTTCATCAGGTTAATTTGACTTTTCCAGCAGAATTTTTCTCAGTTCAAAGCCAGTGGTTAGAAAGATTTTTCTGAAAATGAAGCAGGAGAGAAAAAATGATAATCTAAATTTAGTTTCATATCTGAAATGAAAAAAACTATAGATACTCATTCTCGCTAAATCAGGAAATTAAAATTTTATGCAATTTTCAATTCCAGAAATTTTTAAAACAATTCAAGAACTTAGAAAATTAACGCGAGTAGATATTCAAAACAAATGGCGATATTGGCAAGGGGATATATCTATTACTGCACTTAAAAATTTAGATGCTTGGAAATTAGCTACGACAAATGAAAGAAAACATATTGCTTGGGAAAAAGGTAAACAGGTTTTATGGTTAGGGCAAAAGTTGATAATTCCTCCACATTTAAACGGTTATTTTTTAACTGATTTATCTTTACGATTGGGTTTGACTTGGTGGGCTGAATCTGCGGAAGTTTATGTGAATGGCAACTTAGTACAAACGGGGGATTTGTTTGACTGTTCGACTAGAATTTTGCTGAGTCGAAGGGCAGTAGTTGGAGAGACTTTTATTCTTGGCATTAAGTTGGTAAGTCCGGCACATGACCGAGGTGCTTTGGTAAAGTCTTGGTGTGTCTATGAAAATCTAGAAAATTATCAGCTAGACCCTGGTTTTATGGCGGATAGATTAGAAATTTTGCTCGAATATTTGACTAAAGTAGAATCTGAGAGCGACTTCTACCTAGAGATAATAAAAAAATCTGTCAGTTTGATAGATTGGCAGACAGTTAGAGAAAGAGAAAAGTTTGAGCGATCGCTACTCAAGCTCCACTCGGAAATAACTAAAATTTCTGACAACTATATTAATAGTTTAAAAATCAAATTATTAGGTCACGCTCATTTAGATTTAGCTTGGTTATGGGATGTGGAAGAAACTTGGGAAGCTGCGCAACGAACTTTCTCATCTGTACTGAATTTACAAGAAGATTTTCCCGAACTTATTTTCTGTCATTCGACTCCGGTACTATACGAATGGATAGAACAAAATCGACCAGACTTATTTAATAGAATTAAACGACAAGTGGAGTTAGGTAAGTGGGAAGTCGCAGCAGGTTTATGGGTAGAACCAGAATTAAATACTGTCGGAGGAGAATCAATAGTTAGACAAGTTTTATACGGTCAACGTTATGTTTGGGAAAAATTTGGCAGATTTTCTCCTGTCGCTTGGTTGCCAGATACTTTTGGTTTCTGTTGGCAACTTCCGCAAATTCTTCAAGAGGGAAATATCAAATATTTTGCTACTCAGAAGTTACGTTGGAATGATTCGACGGAGTTTCCTTGGGAAATTTTTTGGTGGGAAGCTCCCGATAAAAGTCAGATTTTAAGTTTGATGTTACCTCCGATAGGAGAAAGTATTGAACCTGTAAAAATGACAAAGTACGCTTGCGAATGGTTGACAAAAACTGGAAATAAAAATGTTTTGTGGTTGCCTGGTGTGGGAGACCATGGTGGAGGTCCGACTCGCGATATGTTGGAGGTAAGTAAGAGATGGCAAGAGTCTGGTTTTTTCCCTGTGTTGGAGTTTTCTACTTCTGAGAATTTTTTTAATGAGTTTGTAGAGGAAAATTCTGGTATTTTTCCTGTTTGGCAGGATGAACTTTATCTAGAATTTCATAGAGGGTGTTACACGACTCATGCAGATCAAAAAAGATGGAACCGCCGTTGTGAAAATTTGTTGTATCAGGCGGAGTTGTTTTCTGTTTTTGCTTCAATTTTGACTGGTAGTTGTTATCGAAATAATGATTTAGAGACTGCTTGGAAGTTAGTTTTGTTTAATCAATTTCACGATATTTTGCCTGGTTCGGCTATCCCGGAAGTTTATGTGGATGCTAATAATAATTGGCGAGAGGCGGAAAGTTTGGCTAAGGAAATTTTGGCAGAAGCTATGGAGAGGGTTGCTGCTAATGTTGATGTTTCCCCACCTTTTCCTTTGGATACTTTTTCTGGTGGCATGGTTTATCCAATAATTGTGTTTAATTCTCTGAATTGGCAAGGTTCGGAATTAGTTTCGGTTACTTTGCCGGCGCCTTCCGCAAAAAAGGATAGTAGGGAGCGGGGGGATGAGGAGAGACAAGGGAGACAAGGAAGACAAGGAGGACAAGGGAGACAAGGGAGACAAGGAGGACAAGGAGGAGAAACAATTTCTGAATCTTCTTTTTCTTCTACCTCTTCCCTAAGACCTAACTGTGAACATCTAACCTCTTTGAAGGGTAGGGATGATGATTGGCGAGTTTATGACAATGCCGGGCAAATACTTATTTCTCAGGTGTCGGATAATAATTTACTGTTTGTAGCTTCTGACGTACCTGGGGTTGGTTATCGAGTGTTTTGGTTATGTTCTGGATTTTCAGATTTGGGCAATAAACCATATATAGGCACACCCGTCCGCAAGTTTACAGTAAGAGTACCCAAAAAAATTCAAAATGTCAATACTGTTAGTTTAGAAAGAGAAAAATGGGTTCTAGAGAACGATTTATTACGGGTAAAGGTAGAGGCAACAACAGGAAATCTAGAGAGTATTTTTGACAAGATTAATCAACGGGAAATTCTCAAGAAATCAGAAGGAAATCAACTACAAGCTTTTCGTGATGAAGGTCAATATTGGGATGCTTGGAATATCGATCCGAATTATCAGCAACATCCTTTATCTCCAGCAAAATTAATAGATATTTCTTGGGTAGAACAGGGAGAATTAAAAAGTTGTCTGCGAGTAATTAGAAAAATAGGTAATTCTGAGTTTCGTCAGGATTACATTCTCGAAATTGGTTCCCCACTATTAAAAATTAAAAGTCGGGTGAATTGGCAGGAAAAACATACTTTAGTCAAAGCAGCTTTTCCCATAAATATAGAAGCAGATTTTGCTACTTATGAAATTCCTTGTGGAGCAATTAAAAGAACTACTAAACCTCAGACAGAAAGAGAGAAAGCAAAATGGGAAGTTCCCGCTTTAAATTGGGCAGATATTAGTAAAGATAATTATGGAGTAAGTTTATTGAATGACTGTAAATATGGATATGACGCAAAACCAGATCAATTACGTTTAACTTTATTGAGAGGTTCGACTTGGCCTGACTCGGAAGCCGATGTAGGAATTCACGAATTTACTTATGCTATTTATCCTCATATCGGAAGTTGGGAAAATGCTGGAACTGTGCAACGAGGTTATGAATTAAATATGCCTTTGCTTGTCAAAGTAATGCCTTTGATTAGTAAGGAAAAATCTCATGGAAAGTTGCCACAAACTTATCGTTTTTTAGGTTGGGAAACTGAGAACTTAATTTTGATAGCGTTGAAACGGTCAGAGGATAATCAACGTTGGATTTTCAGATGTTATGAATGTTTGGGAAAAGAGGCAAAGTTAAATTTGGAAAGTGATGCTCGTTTAGAGATAGGAAAAGTTGTGAATTTGTTGGAGGAAGATATTAGCGAGTCTGAACCTAATGTTGACTTTGAGAGTAAGAGTTATGAAATTTCACCTTGGAAAATAGTCACTTTTTCCTTAGACTTCTTGCAGAAGTCAGGGAATAGGGAATAGGGAATAGGGAATAGAGGAAATCAAACTGTTCATTTCATGTTTTGTTGATTTAATTAAAACTTTTGCAAGAGGTTTCTTAGATTTTCTGATGTGATGAATTTAGGGAAATTATGGTAGTTGGTATGAGCGATCGCTTGGCTTAGTCGGAAATTTTGGCTGTGGGGAAAAATCCTCATTTTGCCTTTGAGTATGGCAATGAAATTTTTCCATAAATATAGATATATTTCTGGAAATCTGAAATTTTTGTCTATGGGAAGTTCTGAATTTTCCGAATTTTTCTTTTGCCTCCTTCAGGAATTTCTGCTGTGGGGAAAAATCCTCAGTTTTTCTTTGAGTATGGCAATGAAATTTTCCTATAAATATAGATATATCTCTGGGGATTTGAAATTTTTGGTTGTGGGAAGTGCTGCATTTTCCGAATTTGTCTTTTGCCTCTGTCAGAAATTTCTGCTGTGGGAAAAAATCCTGATTTTGCCTTTGATTCTGGCAATGAAATTTTCCCAATAAATATAGATATACCTCTGGCAATATGAAATTTTTGGTTGTGGGAAGTGCTGCATTTTCCGAATTTGTCTTTTGCCTCTGTCAGAAATTTCTGCTGTGGGAAAAAATCCTGATTTTGCCTTTAATTCTGGC
>JBCDJM010000390.1:0-6041 GCA_038747755.1 Cyanobacteria bacterium P01_H01_bin.35 | reverse complement strand
TCCTATTTCATTCGTGAAAAGCTATAAATGGTATACTCTAATCAAATATTTGTTTGAGCTGGTTACACATCGTCAAACCTTTGATTTTCCCAAAATTTTCATGTATGGCTACTTTTCATAAATCATTTAGGATTGCTATAGCAAAATCTCCCACCTCCCATTTGAGAGAAAAAATATGTTCTGCTTGAGTACCTGGAGTTAAAAACTTCTCTATTAATTCCTGACTTGGTTCAGCTTCCATTCCTTCAATTTTTCCAGCAGAATGTACACTTAAAAACAAAGCATTCTTGCCTTTTTTTGTTTGAATTATTACTGGGTGTATTCTACCAAATTTAGGAGGATTAAAATTTTTCATAGAAGTTTCAATATCATCTATTCGACCCATACCTTGAGGTTCAGGTTGAAAATTCATAGTAGGACAATAACACACTTTTATTTGTAGAGCTTTTTTTTGCAGTCCTGGTGTTAGAAGTTCATAAGCTTTTATGGAACTACAAAAAAGTGTTTCACCTCCTTTGTTCGGTACAATTACTGCATACATAGCACTCATAACTGGAGGGGTATCAGATATACTATCTATTCCCACAATACCTAACAATCATTGTCGAAAGATAAAAGCCAAAATTATAAATTTTTACTTCCATTACTACAATTACTCATAGTTCAGTAAAGGAAATATTTTTTATTTGCCAATCAACTTAACAACCAAACTACCTCCTAAGTAAAGAGTAACTACTGCTCCGCCTAATAAACTTTGAGTCAAAGGGTCAGTTGAAGGAGTTAAAACAGCTCCTAAAACTGCAGCTCCTAACAATACATATCTCCAACCAGAAAGCATTTGTTGAGAAGTAACTATTCCCACAATACCTAATAAGAATTGTAGAATGGGAATTTGAAATGCTAATGCCGTACTAAACATTAATAACAAGACAAATTCAAAGTATCTTTCAATTGACCATGCTTGCTCTACTACTGCCGAACCATAACCAATAAAAAATTTCAAAGCTGCTGGTACAATGGCAAAATAAGCAAATACTAATCCTAATCCAAATAAAACTGTAGAACCTAAAAAAATTGGTCCGAGAAATCTTCTTTCTCTAATAGTTAAACCAGGTAAGACAAACTTAACTATTTGATAAAGTATAAAGGGACTGGCTAAGAGAAGACCACTATATGCAGCTACTTTAATAGTGACAAAAAAGTATTCTCCTGGAGCTAGTTGGAGAAATTTTACTCCCTGAGCAGGAATTTCTAGAAATTTGACAATAGGTTTAACAACAATAAAGCAACCTATTATACCTATTACTGCTCCTATTAAAGAATAAAATATCCGCATTCGTAACTCTTCGAGATGGTCAAAAAGAGACATCTGAACTTCATCAGGAATTTGGTCGAGATAATCATCTTCTGAATTTTGGCTATCGCCTAAGTCTTGCGAAGCAATATCGCCCATTTTATCAGACTTAATCTCTGGCTCTTTTAAACTTATAGGTGCTAAATTATTGTTATTTGAATCTTCTGGAGGAGTATTAATTTTTGGAGATGTCATTTCAGTTGTCAATTATCAGTTATCAGTTATCATTACCTCCTATAAAATAGGAGACTTGAGATACTGAAGTTTATTTTTTCATCCCCCTTACAAAGGCAGGGCTGTTTCATTCGTCAAATAAATAATCGATCTGAATGAGAATTGGGGGCACGATTACCGGAATTTGCGGAAAATTGACGAAAAACTGGCGATTTTTCGGGGTGGAGGTAGGGAAAAGCTCCCTGCATAATCTTGGTCAAATCAACGGAATTTGTGAAAAATCAATTGCCACATCAAAATTATCGAGCAATAAATTTGGGGAAAATCCTGGGTATAGGGTGGAAAATTTTCCCCTGCTCCGTGCTCCGTGCTCCCCCTCTACCTTAACAAAGAATGAAACAGCCCTCCCATCAAAGGGGGAGGCTTGAGACCTTATTATTTTGGTCAGGTTTGTTTGAATTTTTAGATTAATTATACATCAAAGTTCTGATTTTTCATAGTATAGACTATTGTCTAGATATTAGTAAGAATATCAATTTTATCTCATCTGATTTCTGTGTAAATGAGGCAAATTAATTATACTTGAAGGAAAGCTAAGGAATGAGAATTTTATTAGTTACATAATTTACACAGACTGAAGTTTAACTTATTTAAGCTTTGCTTTTTAATTTATGTATTTTTTTGAATCCTAAATCCTCAAGATCGGGAAAATACAAAAGCTAACTTTTGACACCAACAGTGAAATTGCTATACTCAAGCTATGCATAAGCTATGCATAAATTTTAGATTGAATCATAATCGATTAGTTTTAAGTGCTTGTAAAACTGCTGTGGGAAATCAACAAGCGGAATTAGGTTTTGCCGGGTTAGCTGTACAAGCTGGAGTTAAATCTGCCCTGGCAAGTCTTTGGTATTTTAGTGATGTAGGAACTTTGGCTTTAATGAATGAGTTTTATCAAAATTTTCAAAAAGTTCCACTAAAAGCTGAAGCACTTCGACAAGCACAAATAGCTATGTTAAAAGGGAAAGTAAGTTTGAAAAAAGGTGAGTTATATGGTTCTAATAGTCGAGTCAAATTGCCACAAGAATAGCAGAATATACAGATGAAAATTTATCTTACCCCTATTATTGGGCAGCTTTTACTATTATTGGTAATGCTTGGTAATATTCAAATTTTTGCCGTCGTGACTAAATCATTCATTTGATATTTTTGAATAAGTTTTTTCTCAACTAAATATAGCAATCCATTTTATTCGTGGCAAAAATCTTACTGCTTTTTAGGGAACAGGGAACAGGGAACAGGTGGAAGTTTCAACTTTTTTATTTACTTTTTAATTACCCGAAACCTATGCGCGGATTGCTATAGATAGTTTAAAATCAACTATCATTTCCTGCTGTACCCACTTTTGCCTCCCACTTAGGCAAATTGTTACTCCCAAGCCCATAATACTATAGTTTTTTTATAGTATTTTTTTATCTGTTATACTCAAAAACCATTCCGAAATAGTTTAGGCCCATGTCAGTTGGAACAACAGAAGCAGCATTTCTCTTAAATATTTCTACCGCGAGGCTCAGACTACTTTTAAAACAAGGTCGGGTTCTTGGAGCAGAAAAAGAAGGCAGATTTTGGACGATTCCTCTAAATAGTCGGGGAATGCCAGAAATCACCACTGGTCTTAGAGGTCCACAGGGAACTTGGAACAAAGGACAGCGTACAGGCAATACCTTTATTCATATTGTACGAAGAGTAATTGATGCTAACCGAGACCACGGAACGAGCGATCCAGCTATTTCTGTTAAGCAAGGCGATCGTAATGATAGATGCCACGAAGTTGAAATAGTAGGACCTTGCAAAATCGTCTACCGACCTCACAAGCCAAATCGTAGTCAGGCTGGTGGGGCAAGGCTTTGGATTGAGGTCGAGCCTCACGTTCAAATTATCCGTAAAATCTTTCCAGATTGGGAACCGTCGGAACCAACTGCTGAATCGATTGAAGCGTTGGCGGAGCCTAGCGGTAGCTACATCGCGACTGAGCATAACCTAAGCAATATTAATATTGCCGTTGCCTAGGTTCGAGCACCGCTAATTTTTTTTGTTTTATTGTGACTGCCCTATTTATTTTTCTTCTTGGGGTAAACTTTGCTATGTTTGAACTTTACATATTTTGTGAAAAATTTCATCATTAAGGAAAAAAACTAACTTTTTCCAGACCAGAGGATTAGAATTTCAGAAATTTTTTCTATTTTTATCAGAAGTATTTAATTAAAAAATAAAAAATAAAAACAAATTACTAATGCCCAATAGTTTTGGCCTTTTAGTCGTAAAATTTTAGACAGAATCAATATTTATGAAAGTAAGGCAAAAGAGTTAGAGAGGAAGAGAAATTTGAAAAGTATACTTTTGATTGTTCATAAGCAAAATTAATTAGGGTTTGCTGAATAAATCTCAAAGCGTTTATAAATAAAGTTTTTAGCTTTTTTAGGTAAAAAAAGTGCTGGGTATTATACCAAATTTTATAAATCTTCGCTACAAATATTTAGGCTACTACTTAGGAGTCAGGAGACATTCCTAAGGATTCAGAATGAATAAATTTGAGACCATTTTTTATGTTGTAATTGTCTTTTTTGTCAAATTAATATTTACCGTAAAATCTTTTAATAGTTTTTATTATTCCTAACATTCTTTTTTCAAAATGGTCTAGCATTACTTGAATCGGGAATAGGGAATAGCGGTGCGACGCTGCGTCGGCGTGCGACGCAAGCGCTCAGACCCCGCGTCGCCGACAGGCGCAAGCGGTGCGACCCCGCGCCGCCGACAGGCGCAAGGGAACGCGCACCAAGAGAGGGAATGCTGACCAAGAGAGGGATCGCCCACCAAGAGAGGGAAGAGGGAACAGTAGACTGTTAAAGGGTTCCAGGATTTATAAATTAACCTGGATGCGTAGTGGTATATTACGTCTAAAATGCTCAAAAAGGAGTGCATTTTAGGCAGACCAGGGTAAAAAAATTACTCTACTAGATGATATTAAAACTCTGGTTTTAAATCTCTTCCCATTAGAGCTTCCACAGCTTCTTCCGGAGTAATCTTACCATTCAACAATAAAAAAACTTGACTAGAAATAGGCAGAGTAATTTCCTCTCGATTAGCAATATTAATCAAAACATTCGTAGTATTAACACCCTCCGCAGTACCAGGTAATTCCTCTAAAATTTTCTCCAAATTATTTCCCTGTGCCAAACTATAACCAACCCGATAATTTCTACTCAAAGAACTACTACAAGTTGCCAACATATCTCCTAAACCAGATAACCCAAAAAAGGTTTCAGTTTTTCCGCCTAAATGAGTACCAATACGAATAATTTCTGTCAAAGCACGAGTTAATAAAGCTGCTTTAGCATTAGTACCAAGTTCCAAACCATCACAAACTCCACTAGCAATAGCAATAACATTTTTTAAAGTTCCACCTAACTCCGTACCTATCGGATCGGAACTACTATAAACCCGAAATAAACCAGAAGCAAAAATATTTTGTACCGCCGTTGCTGCTGCCTTATTTTTACTAGCAACTACCGTTGCTGCTGGTAATTTATCATCAATTTCTTTAGATAAATTAGGACCTGATAAAACTACCACAGGATTATCAGGAAAATTAACTTCCCAAATCTGAGAAGGAGTACGAGTTGTTTCTGGATCTAATCCTTTTGTAGCAGTAATAATAATTACTTTTTTTGGTAAACCAATCTTTTTAATTTTCTCAGCAGTTTCATTGACTCCATTCATAGAAATTGCCGAAACTATTATATCAACATCCTTTAGTAGCTGTTCTAAACTGACATTTAAGCTAGGAGACCATAAATATATTTCATGTTGATTATGAGTTGCTAATTTTGCTAAAGCTGAACCCCATGCACCTGCGCCTAAAATTGTTAAAGTTGCTTTTTCAATTGATACTGGATAAGCATATTCTAGAGTTTTAATAACTTCTCTTCTTTTATCAGCTTGAGATATTTTATTTGTCATAATTTATTGATTTAATCTATGTCATTCAGCGGTCATCAGTCAGCTATCAGCTATTATTTTTGGTATGCGATAAAAGCTTTATTAATTCAGCCAGAATTAAATATTACTACAAAAGCTATATCCTTAATAGTCGATATTAATTTAAACACGGTCTTTAGTAGCCTGGTATTATTAACGCAGTTCCTTCCCAGGAGGCTAGCTGACAGCTAATAGCTGAATTTTTACTAATCTATTAATGAGTTTTGGTATATAGCAACCCGATTTTTCTTGCAGATAAAAAATCTCTTGGAATGAGGAAGCTCGAATGATTTTTGGCTATACTATTAAGGATGAAATTTGACGGAACTAAACTTATATAGCAATCCTAAATAGGTCGCAACAGATATAATAATAAGAATAACATCTCCAGTCAAAATACAAAATAATGAATATCATAGATGAACTAGATGATTTTATCAATCAAACATGCATAGTCAAAAGAAATAAAAAGAGC
>JBCDJM010000389.1:0-6043 GCA_038747755.1 Cyanobacteria bacterium P01_H01_bin.35 | reverse complement strand
CCTTTCTCCATTATCAAACGCCTCCTCAGGAGGAAGGACGAGATACGGTCCATCCTCAATCTCTATGTACGCCATGTTTTTGCTGCTGTTAGCAGAGGTAATATGCACTTCCCCAGCTGGCTGCGTCCAGAAAGAACCCGGTGGTAGCCACATCTTCTCGGCATTAGGATCGTCGTTGTGAATAGTGCCACTAATAGCCACTCCACGGTAGGTGACGTTATGAATGTGAGGTGGTGACGAGAAGCCATCCACAAACTGAACGAGAAAGCCTGATGGCCCGGGGGTGGTTCGATCGCCCCAAAGATTACCAGCTCTGGGGCCTTGGTCGCCACGGGCGGGGTTGAGAAACCCCCAGTCAACTTCGGATATCAAAACAACCTTGGAGGTTGGCTCGGTTGCTTGTGTCGGAGGGATCTTTTGGGATGCGAACTTCACGCTACCCAAGGTGGTTACAAGGATTGTAAGTGCGAGTAATAGAAATTTTCTTATATTCTTCATTTTAATAGTTTGTGAGTTTTGGTATGATTTTATCCTTTTTAAGGAAAGAGCAGTATATTAAAACTTCAAATTTTTGCTCTTTGAAATCCCTTTACATCTTGACATTACCTGCTATTTATTGCAATTACAATGACTAAAAGTACAAACTATTTTTGCAAAAATGCAAATAAAAAACTAATGGAATGGGATAATTTACGTTACATACTGGCCATTGCTCGTGCTAAAAGTGTTGCGGGTGCAGCACGGCAACTAAAAGTACATCACACAACTGTATTCCGTAGGTTAAATGCTTTAGAGGAGAGCTTAGGTGTCAGATTATTTGAGAGGTTATCAACGGGATATGTTCTAACTCTGGCGGGGGAAGAAATGTATCAAAATGCAGTAGAGATTGAGGAAAAAATTGCAACTGTCGAGCGACACATTAGCGGACAAGATCGACGACTCAAAGGATCGATCGGAGTGACAACCACTGCAAGTTTACTACGTTACCTGTTAACTCCTTGTTTTGCAGCTTTTATGAGAGAATATCCAGAAATTGAGTTAGAGATTTTAGAATCGAATCAGCAGTATAATCTGACGAAACGAGATGCGGATATCGCTATTCGTACTACTAATAACCCACCAGAACATTTAATAGGACGTAAAATTGGTAGGGCAGCGATCGCTATTTATGCTTCTAAAAATTATTTAGTTGCCAATGAGAAAATTGATAACATTACCGAACATACTTGGATTGGTTTAGAGGAAAGTTTGGCGAGGATTATGTATGGTAATAAATTAAGAGAATTATTGCCCCCATTTGAATTTCAATATCAAGTTAATACTCTGATGGGAATATTATATGCACTGCTTAATGATATGGGAATTGGCTTGTTGTTTTGTTATATGGGCAATAGCGAACCCAATCTACAAACTGTTTGTCCGGCAATTCCTGAATTAACCAAAGATTTGTGGATACTTACTCATCCAGATATTCGTCATGCAGCTAGAATAAGTATTTTTGTAGATTTTATTGCTGAAGCTTTGAAATCTAAAATCGATCTAATAGAAGGCATAGCGCTACGTACAAGTTAAAAGTTTAAAAATCAAAAGTTAAAAAAGCAATCAGTGCTGACTTGCTGAGTCCTGATTGCTTTTTTAACAGCAATTTTCTTCAACCTGCTCGAGTAAATTTAGGGAAGTTATGGAAGTAAACAAAATATTTTGTATATCTAATTTTGAAATGTTCTGAAAGCTAGCAATTCCAATATTTCTATTAGAAAGCATAATTCATCAAAAATCCGATCAAAATATAAAACTTCCATAAACATCCATAATTTCTAGATTGACAATAATTATGTTTCCATAAACAACAGGTAATATCAAATCCTTTAGCATTGGTATAATTAGATAATTGATTAGGGAGTCAGGAGTCAGGAGTCAGGAGTTAGGAGTTAGGAGTTAGGAAGGAAGAGAATTTAGGAGGATTTGTTAATTGCTGAAGATGAAACATTTTTTTTCCGAATCAAGCGGATTTGATATAATATAATGTCAGGATAATGAGCGATCAAAAAGTTTTTGTTTGTAGTAGGACTTTAGCCCTAGAAATGGTGTTGCTGAAACCAAGGTATGAATCTTTGTACTTCCTATGCACTCTAAAACTATAATTCCTCCCACACTCCCCACACGCCCCACACCCACTAATTCATCCCGCAAATATGCAACGCCTAGAAATATCTATACTTCGGGCCAGAGCAATACTACGAGCTATATTATAGCGCTACGCATTAAGGTTAGGACATTTCTAAATCCTAAAACCCTTTATTAGTCTACTATTCCCTATTCCCTATTCCCTATTCCCTAGCGCGTAGCGCTATATAACTATTCAAGTTATACAAATTGAATTGGGAATCCCGCGCTGTCTCCTAGAGCAACGTCGGGATAATGTCAATCTCCTCAAGTAGGAACTTATTTAGAAAAGAAAAAAATGAGCAACAGTAACAACAAACAGCTAATAACCAACAGCAAAAAAACAATTAGCTATTCTTTTCTGCCGATATCCAAATTCCACTCCCATTTCTTTTGACTTTAATATTAGTAAATCCTTCTTTGGTTAGCCATTCTAAAAGTTTTGGTTTAGGCCAAGTACGTCCGCCACAGGTAACGTAATAGATTAGGGAAAATAAACTAATAAAAGAATCTAGTTTACCGCGATCGCCTGGATGAAATACATCGTTGATAATTATTTTTCCGCCTTTATTTAGGCAAGCAAAAGATTTTTGAATGGCTATTTTACATTGAGATTCTGTCAGAGCGTGGAGAATATTAGAAAGTAAAACAAGATCGTAATCTTGCTCCCAATCTGTTTCTAAAAGATTGGCTTCAATGTAACGGATGCGCTGGGTTAAATCAGCTTTTTCAATCGGTTTTTTTCCGGCTTTTGCTGCCGCAGGTAAGTCTAAAATATCTGCTTTTAAGTCGGGATATTTTTGACACAAAGCAATACTATATAAACCAGGCCCTCCAGCAACATCTAAAAGCCGTTTAGGTACTGGTTCGAGTTTAGCCCATTTTAGGAGTTTGGGTGCGCTCATATTAGCACTGCTTTTAAGCATGGTAAAGTAATTTACCTCGCAGGTAGGAGATTGAGGATCGAAATGGAAATTAGGCACTACTCCGGTACGAATATCTTTTTCTAATAAAGCCATTTGAGCATTTATATCGCCACCAAGTCTCATAAAGTCTTGAACTATATTTCCTTCTCCTACAAGCCATCGTTCGGACTCTTTAGTCAGTTGATATTTACCATCTTTAGACCGCAAAAATCCAAAACCATCTAGACTTTCTAATAACACTTTCATGCCGTGAAAATCACACTCCATTTCTGAAGCTAATTCGAGGGCTGTTTTAGGATTATTTTGCAGGCGATCAAATACTCTCAATCTCATTGCAGTAAATAATACTTGGCTAACACCCATTCCTAATAAAGATAAAATAAAAGGTTCAGGAATTTTCTTAGTCTTTAAAAAGATTGCTTCGAGAATGTTTTCAGGTTGTATTTTTAAACGCATTGACTTAGCTCCTTAAAACAGACTTTTTTTGTACAGGACTTACGCAAAGACACTATATATAGCGCCTACTAATTTAGCAATCGCCTCAATATCTTAGGAATTACAACCTATATTATATCATGTTATACTAAGAAGAATCTTGCAACTTTTTGAAGTGACTATCCTCTATTATCTCTTTTAGGTGTGTAGGTAGCTCATACCGTTTCACGGAAGTTAAAAGTCATGCATTAAGATTTTATAAGCTTGAAACTTTGACTGTATAGTAATTTTAATAAATTCTTTCATATCTAAAGTTTGAAACTATTTGTGACATCTTTAAAGTGAATTAGTATCAGAGTTTAATTTCTGCCCTTGAACAACTAACATTGTATCAATTATTATGTTTCTTTTTCCGGCTAATGGTTGCTATATTGCAGACAAATAAATTTACTATAACTTAGTATCCAACTTTAAGGAAAATACGACAATAATTAAACTACAAATTACCACTATCGGCACTACTGGCAGAAATCCTAAAGCAAAACTTTTAGGAATAATACCTACCTGAAAACCAATAACTGCCATCTCACCAAAAATAATCGAAATTATACAACTCAAAGGTGAAATATTTTTCCCATATAAAGCAGCAATAACTGTGGGAAATAATACTGCTAAACCAGTAAAAGCTTGAGTAGCGATCGCTGCAATTGTCGCTGGAGGATTTGCTGCTAAAATCAAACCGATTATTGCTAAAATAACAATTAAAACTTTCCCAACAAAGGTTTGTTCTTTGAGGGAAGCTTGGGGGCGAATATAAACAATATAAATATCCCTAGTAATCATGGAACTTAATGCTAAAAGTTGAGAATCAAGGGTTGACATGAAGGCTGCTAAGGCTCCTACCATTACTAATGAAGCAATACCAGTTGAGGTATATTCAGCTAACATCAATGGAAAAATTCTATCTGCTTCTTTACCAATTAAATCGGGAAAATTAATATGACCCCACATTCCAATTAAAACGGGGCAAATAAACATTGTGCAAGTAATTAATGGATATAAACTAGCAGAAAGTTTGAGGGAATTAGCAGTTTTCGGAGTATAAAACCGCATAAACATTTGGGGAAACATCGGCACACTTAAACCCCAAAGCAACATATAACTAAACCATTTGTGGGGAGTGAAAAAATTATTCATGCCAGAACGAGAAAAAAGCTCTGGTTTGAGTTGATAAACAGTTTGATTAGCTTCAGTAAAGCCACCGATACTTTGGGAAATAGCTATTAGTGCAACTATCATTAAAACAAACATTAATACCCCTTGCAAAACATCGGTTAAAGCTACACTTTTCATGCCCCCGACAAACACATATAAAACAATGATGAAAGTCAAAAAAGCTGCTCCCAAAAAATAGGGAATTTGCCCATTAGTTAAATTTTCGATCATATAACCGCCACCGATTGGTTGTAGGGTTAAATAAGGTATGGTAAAAATTACCATCACGGCTAAAAATAATAGTTTAAGTGGTTGACTGGGGAGGCGATTTTCGATTAATTCAGAGGGGGTAATTAAACCTTTTTCTTTGCCGAAAAGCCAAACTTTATAACCGATGAGATAAAATGTAATTCCGACGAGGGCAGTACCAAATCCTATCATGGGATAATAACTTATGCCAATGCGATAACCAGCACCAGAAAGTCCGAGAAAAGCAAAGGCACTAAAGTTTGTAGCAATGAGAGTAAAAAATAGAACTATAGAGCCGATTTTTCTATCTGCTAGAAAATAATCTTCTGGTGTATTTTGTTGGCTACGATAACCAATAATTCCGATGATTAAAGCAGAGAGTAAATATGCACCAATAAATAAGTAGGGAATTAGGTTTTCAAGCACGATTAATTTTCCTCTTCAGTTTCAGATTTCCAGAAAGTTTGAGAGAAAATAAAAATAGCACAGGCGAGGATAATTTGCAAACCGATAAAATAGAAAACCCAGGTTGGGAGATGGAGAAATGAAAAAGAAATTGTTTGTTTCCATGACCAAAAATCTAGGGAAAGTAGGAAAATTATGGTAAAGCAGAAACACCAGAAATAGGCAGATTTGAAAATGTTTAAGTTGTTCATATTTGAAGAAGGGAATAGGGAATAGGGAATAGGGAATACAGGAGTTAGTAAATAGTTATGATTTCCTTTTTTAATTAGGGAGTAGGGAGTAGGGAATACAGGAGTTAGTAAATAGTTATGATTTCCTTTTTTAATTAGGGAGTAGGGAGTAGGGAATAGGGAAGACAGGAAGTTAGTAAATAGTTATGATTTCCTTGATCCTGCATATTTTAGGACTACTCTATTATATTGCTATTTTGCCATATAGAACCCCTGAAGGTATCTTTGTAAAGGAGTCAGGAGTCAGGAGTCAGAAGGAAAGAGAATTTATAAAGATTTACACGCGCTATATGAAGATGAAAGTTTTGTTATACCGAACCCGAGTGGATTTGATCTAAGTACAGAATAAAGATATCT
>JBCDJM010000388.1:0-6060 GCA_038747755.1 Cyanobacteria bacterium P01_H01_bin.35 | reverse complement strand
ATTATTTTTAGCCAATCCTCTTCTTTATTAAGAAGAGGTACTTATTAATAATTAATAATTAATTCGTGAACCATACTTTTAATTTTTTGAAATCTCTCAATTGCTTTTTTCTCATTTAAAAGTAATGAAGCTAATAACTTAGTTCTTGTGTAATAGGCTAGTGCCGCTACGCGGAAGTCAGAAGTCAGAAGTCAGAAGTTGACCCACCCCTAACCCCTCCTGGGAGGGGAAGTTAGAAGTATTGTAAGGTAAGACTTTTAGGATTTTGTAACTGGTCAGTTATTTCTGCCATTCTGCACTAGCTCAATGCTTACATCAGGAGCAATATGGAAAACCAAAGCAAGAGGTAGAAAAAATGACTTTTTTTTATCCTATTTGCACAAAAAAACACAATAATATAGCACTTTTTTTCATAACGAAAAAGCTTAAATTCCCTGGCAATGTTTTTTTGCCGATTCAGCTTGTCTTAACTCTAGAGATATTATACCAGACATGATAAACATTTCCTACAAATAGTTAATAATTGAGATGCTGTTAGTAGTCAGTTGTAGGAGCAAACTACTTTTTGCCCTTTTAAGCATTTATTGTGATGATACTTAAATTTTACTCAAAGAAACATTTTATATAAAATCATTAAATTACTCCAACTATTTGTAACATTTTTGTTCAAGACTTGGTAAAATTCAATTTAGTAGGTAAACCCAGGCTTAATAATTAAAAGAGTCAATATTTTTAAGGTATAAATACTCTTTAGTCCAAGGTTATAGTTTTGATTTATCTCCAACTAATTAGACCAATTCCCATGTATTAATCCTATACTTGAGTAATACTTCAGTTGTTAATTAATTAGTAAATTTAAAATCATTTTTTTGCTATTTTTAGCTAATTTATAGCAGTTTTAATTAAAATACAGCTTTTAGCAAATTAGAAATAGAAATCTCATTCATCTCTATTGCGACATACGCAATAGGAATTTTTGCTTAGTTCCCTTTTGTTGCGGATATCGCAATAGAAGTTTTTACGTATAAAATTCAGAGAACAGCTTTTAGCAAATTAGAAATAGAAATCTCATTCATCTCTATTGCGACATACGCAATAGAAATTTTTGCTCAGTTCCCTTTTGTTGCGGATATCGCAATAGGAGTTTTTGCCGACAAAATTTAGAGGTGAGCTTTTAGTAAATCAGAAATAGAAATTTTATTCATCTCTATTGCGACATACGCAATAGGAATTTTGCTCACTCCATCTTTATGTTGCGAATATGGCAATAGAAATTTTTACCTATAAAATTCAGAGATCAGCTTTTAGCAAATTAGAAATAGAAATCTTATTCATCTATATTCCTATATAAGTAATAGGAGTTTTGGCTTAAAGTGTTGTTAATTTTCTTTTATTAATATGGCTATTTAAGAGAAACCATGTACTTTTTTCCCTATTCCCTCCCTACTTCCTACTCCCTACTCCCTTAACTCAGATCGACACCTAAAAATCTATCTAAAAGTTTTGCTCGCCAGACATAGCGTAATAATAAACACCAAACCAAAGCCACCCAACTAATCGCAACATAATCACGGATACTCAGTAAAGATAGTTCAAAAAATTGACGTAGAGGGGGAACGACTAAAATTACTATGTAAACTCCTAACAAAACTAATGCAACAAAAGTATACCGCCAGTCACCACTGTAAGTTTCTCCACCTACCCAAGCTTTTGTTGGGGGCTTCAGAAAAGGTACTAACAATAGACCACATAAAATCATAATTGTAACTAGGGCACTACGAGGAACTGAAAGAAATTCATTAACTTTGTCAAGGTCAATAACTAACTCATTCCCAAAAAATGGTATTGCTAAATAAGTTAGATAGACTGCTAAAGCTACAAGAGTAAGAGTCAAAGTAGCAGGTAAAGTAAAATGAAGTAGAGCACGCACCATACTACGCCGAGGCAATATTCCTGGTTGAGACCAAATCGGAATACAAAAAGTAGGAAACCCTACCGAGATTAGAGTAACAACTGCACTATGTTTATTTAATAGGGGGAAAGTACCCCCAATAATTCCACCAATAAATCCTGTAGCAAAAATCAATAGACTGACACAGAATACCCTAATCATAAATAATTTCAATACATCTTGTATGCCATTACGAATCCGTTGTCCTTCCAAAAAGGTATGAGGCAAAGAAGCAAAAGAATTTTTCAACAAGACAATATCCGCCACACCACGAGTCGCCTTACTACCTCCTTCCATCGCGATCGCCAAATTAGCTTCCTTTAGAGATAGAACATCATTAACTCCGTCTCCAATCATTGCCACATAATGACCTTGCCCCTTAAAACTACGGATCAGTTTAGCTTTTTGGTCAGGAGTAACACGACCAAAAATTGTCTTAGATGCTGCTGCTTGAATAAACTGAGCTTCATCTAGTTTGGCTAATTCAGAACCAGAAATAACTTGAATATCTGAACCAAGTCCCGCTTGTAAGGCTAAAGTAGCTACAGTCTCAGGATTATCTCCAGAAATCACTTTGACTTCTATTCCTGCTTCCGAGAAACCTTCTATTGTCTCACGAGCTTCTGGCCTAAGTTCATCTTGAAAACTAATAATTCCCAGAGGAAAAAGTTCAGTAGGTAATTGTGGTTGTTCTAAATCCTGGTTTAAGCTATTTATGTTGGGATTATTAGCAAATAAAAGCACTCGGAATCCTGCCATTGCTAATTCTTGAATCTGCCGAGTAACTTGTGTACTGAGGGGTGTAACTTCAGCTAATATTTCTGGAGCGCCTAGAATGTATGTTCCAGATGACGAACTTTCCTTTTGACTAGCAAAACTCATACCACTCCATTTACGAGCCGAAGTAAAAGGAATTTCAAAAATTAGAGAACGTTGACTTCCAGAAAAGACCTCTTCTAGAGCTTCAATAGTTTGATTTTTGGCAGTAGTATTAACTGCATATTCACCTAATATACTTCCCAACTTAGTTTCATCAATCCCAATAGGATAAATACCTTGTAAACTAATCCGGTTCGCCGTTAACGTCCCAGTTTTGTCCAAGCATAAAATATCTACATTACTTAATGATTCAACAGCATTGGCCTGCTGAATTAGGACTTCTTGCCCCACCATTTTAACTGCACCAAGAGCATAAGCAAGAGTAATGGCTAAATAAAGTCCACTTGGTACGAGGCCAGCAATTACAGCAGCATATTGAACAGTGTCAGCAAATGTATAAAATCCAAAGTACCAGTTAATAGTAACCAATATCCAGAGAAAACAAGACAAGAGTAAAAATACTCTGATGACCAAGTTAATTTCTTGTTGGAGGGGGGTATAAATTTGGCGAAATGCTCTGGCACTAACTGTTAGTTGATAGGCCAAACTTTCGGTTCCTACTTTTTGGGCTTCATAATAAGCAATACCACTAACACAAAAACTACCAGAATAAACTGTTTGGCCTGCTTGCTTAGAAATTAGATCGGATTCCCCAGTTAGGAGTGATTCGTCTACTTCTATTTGGCCTTTTCCTACTATTTGTCCATCTACTACTATTTGATCTCCAGCATGGATTACTAATATATCTCCTACAACGATCTCACTAGGATCAATGTTTTTTTGTTGACTTTCTCGAATAACGGTAGCTAATGGTCTAGTTAACAGAGCAATTTGATCTAATTTTTGTTTAGCCCATATCTCTTGGCAAACACTAACTATAACACCACCTAAAATAACAACGAGCACGAGAAAAGCATCCCCATAACGAGAAAGAGAAATTAAAATTATGCTAATGCTAAGGAAAACAGTATTGATAAAAGTAAATAAGTTTTCTTTTAATATCTGGCGGTAGGAACGACTTGTGTCTAGTTTGACATAATTTCCTCGACCCGCAGCACGAAGATTTACTACTTGGTCTTCTGTGAGACCGTGAATAATTGAGATATTGTTAATATTTTGGCGATTAATCATAACATTTGGACTTATACAATGTCTGTTTAATAAAACGCTTAATAATTCTCGCTTAAATCTTAATTTTGCATAAGATTACTGTTTATATATTAAGTGGAAATTCATAGAGAATAGTATTAAGTATACAGAAATCATCTATGTAATACTAAATCCAGTTATCTATGGAGTACTTTGTATGTGATTTTTCGCCCATTCTTTCTACTCCTGTTGCTTTATCGTTGATTTGAGGTTTTATACTAACATCTGGTTTATAGAGAAGTAATATTTATGAAAGTAAGTCAGAAGGGTTAGACAGCAATTTGAAAAATAACTTTTGATTTTAAGTAGAGCTAGCGAAAAAAAAGACGTTTGATATTCAGTAATAAAATTCCTTAAAAGTCTTATATATTCAGTATTTTGAGCTAATTTACAATTTGATACATGACGGACAAAATTTATCACGCTCTACTTAGACAGCTATTTCTATGATTTTTTCCCTTGTTTTTTCTATATTATAAATCTCCAATAATCAAAAATAAAATCAATTATTTCTCCCTACTCCCTACTATATCTTTTCTGGATATGTCTATTTACATTTACTTCTTCTTACCAATAGATAATTGATAATTAGAGGGAGTTTTGATGATCCATTATCAATTGTGAAATAAGTAATTATTCATTATTCATTATCAATTAATTACTGCTACCATTTGTCACAAACATTGATCGTGCTTGATATAACATGATTTGATGAAATATCAATAATTTATTCCTAATTTCTTAATCAAAAGTAATGTTACTAATTTCCAGAGAATTTATAAGTAAAGTTAAGTTTTATAACTACACTCTTGCTTTTTAAGTAGGATAGGCTTTATGATTTGAATTAACACCTAAGTATTAAATCTTTCTTAACTCTGCAAGCAACTTTTCAACATTACTATTAGCGAAAACGATCGCCTACTAAAGTCAAGGCAAAAAAGGAGGAACATAGTATACTTTTGAGGTAGTTGTTGAAACACTAAAGCTTGGCTAACTAATCAAGAGCATCTAAACACAATTCGCCTTTTATCACTCTGCGGGAATGGCTACAAAGAATAAATGTAATTGAAATCAAAATAAAAAAAGAAAAACTAACCAGGAATTGGAATTAAACATCTAAATTCAATGTTTAAAAATAATCCTCTTTCTTGGAATATCACTATACCAAGGTGAACAAACTAATTTGTTTAATTGAACATATAAAGCTAAATAGGAGAATGCGATCGCATGGTTTCCTCATCTGAGACGAAAATTAATCAAACGAATGACCCCGAACTAGAAGTATCATTATCTGAAGCAATCAATAATCAGACAACTTCTGTAGCACCTGTACATACTGCTACTGGCGTTTATGTCACCATCCATGGTCACTTCTATCAACCACCCAGGGAAAACCCCTATCTAGATGCTATTGAACGTCAACCTAGTGCGGCTCCCTGCCATGACTGGAACGAGCGAATTTTACACGAATGCTATCGTCCTAATGCCTTTGCCCGTGTCTTAAATGACCGAGGAGAATTGGTGGGGATCACCAATAACTATGAATATCTCAGCTTCAATATTGGTCCGACCCTAATGAGTTGGTTGGAACGTCATGATATGGAAGTCTATCAAAAAATTATTGAGGCAGACCGGAAAAGTTGTCAGCGACTTGATGGACATGGTAACGCGATCGCTCAGGTATACAACCACATCATTTTGCCCCTTGCTAACGAACGAGATAAATATACTCAAATTCGCTGGGGTAAAGAAGACTTCCGCTCCAGGTTTGGTCGAGACCCTGAAGGAATGTGGCTCTCAGAAACAGCCGTAGACTATCCTACCCTAGAAGTATTAGTGGCAGAAGGGATTCGCTTCATCGTTTTAGCTCCTTCCCAAGCTGAACGTTGTCGTCCATTTTCTAGTCCAGATAACCCAGATCCAGAATGGATCGAAGTAGGTGGCAATCAAATCGATCCCACCCGACCTTATCGTTGTTTCTTACGGCGTCACAATGACGACAACTCCACAGAAACTCCATACATTGACATCTTTTTCTATGACGGTCCGATATCAAGAGATATGGGCTTTAATGATGTCCT
>JBCDJM010000387.1:0-6110 GCA_038747755.1 Cyanobacteria bacterium P01_H01_bin.35 | reverse complement strand
TATCAGTATATTCATCTAAAATAATCTCAAAACTTAAGAATAATTAGATAGTTTTAGATAATTACATTTCAGAAAAATTACGGATTTTCAAAAAGTATATCTGGTAATATAGCAATTCCCAAAAAGCTTGAGGTACAAAATTTTAGGTTTGAGGGAACAGGGAACAGGGAACAAAAAGACAAAAATATAACTTTACCTTATAACCTTGGGAAACGCTATATGAAAGAAATAGTTGGTTAGCAGAAACAATCATACTAAAATTACTGTACATTTACGCAGTAGTTTTCACTGATTTCAGCTTAACCAGGAGTTAATATTCTCTATCAAAATTATTTGTAAGTTCGATTAAGCCAGAGTGAACCCAAGATAAACCTAATATCTAAAATATCTTTTGGATTTTGCCTGTTTATTGCCCACTCCCCAATTCCAAGATATTTTCTACACAACCCAAATATAATTCCTATGTCCCATAATGCTTCCGTCATCTGGCCTAAAGATTATTAAGATATGGAAAAGAATAATTTAGACTAATTGTCCTTGTGATAATTTCTAATCGGTAAGTCCTAATACTTATAGAAACTTTTAGTTATATAGGAGTTGTATCCATGCCTTTAAAAGTAGCCATCAATGGATTTGGCCGTATTGGACGTTTAGTATTCCGTGCTGGACTAAACTACCCGGACTTAATTGAGTTTGTGGGAATTAACGACTTAGTACCACCCCAAAATTTAGCTTATTTATTAAAATATGATTCAACTCACGGACGTTTCAAAGGGGAAGTAACCGCTTCTGATGATGGCATAACAATCAACGGAAAGTTGATTCCCTGCGTTTCAGTTAGAAACCCTGCTGAATTACCCTGGAAAGAAAAAGGTGCAGATTATGTGGTTGAGTCTACAGGATTATTTACCACTTTTGATGGTGCTTCAAATCATTTGACAGCAGGTGCAAAGCGGGTAATTATTTCAGCTCCTACTAAAGATCCTGAGAAAGTAAAAACATTGCTCATGGGTGTAAATCACGATTTATTCGATCCTGCTCAAGATACAATTGTTTCTAATGCTAGCTGTACTACTAACTGTTTAGCTCCTATTGCCAAAGTGATTGACGATAATTTTGGTTTGGCAGAAGGTCTAATGACAACTGTTCATGCTATGACTGCTACTCAACCTACTGTAGATGGTCCGAGTAAAAAAGATTTTCGGGGTGGACGTGGTGCAGCTCAAAATATTATTCCATCTTCTACTGGTGCTGCAAAAGCAGTAGCTCTAGTTTTACCACAATTAAAAGGCAAACTAACTGGTATGGCATTTCGAGTGCCTACTCCTGATGTTTCTGTGGTTGATTTAACTTTTAAAACTGAGAAGTCAACTAGCTACAAGGATATTTGTGCAGTAATGAAAACTGCTGCTGAAGGTTCAATGAAAGGTATTCTTGGCTATACTGAAGATGCTGTAGTTTCGACTGATTTCACAGGCGATTCCCAGTCTAGTATTTTTGATGCGGGTGCTGGAATTGAACTTAATTCTAATTTCTTTAAGGTTGTTTCTTGGTATGATAATGAGTGGGGTTATTCAAATCGAGTTCTAGACTTAATGTTATCAATGGCACAAAAAGAAGGTATCTCTTAACTGAAGTCAGAAGTTAAATTCGCAGCACGAACTAAATTTGAGAGGCGCTAGAATGTCTTAATCACCTTGGCGACTGCTATATATCAATGCCTAAATGATTTGTGAAAAAAACTGTAGGGGTTTCGTCTCCAAAGCAAGGTTAAAATGGGATTTAGAGACTAAACCCCTGCGATCGCACTCCAAAGCAAAAAAGCAGCATAGAAACCGGGTTTGTATTCAATGGCCCTACCATATACTGATATATATCTGCCACAAACCCGGTTTCTTAAACACTCTAAAGTAAAAGGAATCAGGTTTTATGTCTGAACTACCACAACTAAATACAGAAACTATTCAAGCAATTATTGATGAAAAAATAGATGACAATACTGCTAATCAATTAGTTTGGTATTATCTTGGTTATCGATATGATAATACTACTGGTAAGTGGGATATTTCGAGGGTAGCACCAGAGTGGCGAGATGAATATCCAGAACCTCCAAATTTTATTGAATTTCGACGACCTACTATGAAATTGACTCGCTCTATTCCTAAAGAAAATAAACAATTATTGAAAGAAAAATTGGGTTTCAAAGGTTATAAAATTGGTGAGTTTACTCCTGCGCAAGCTCGTCGTGCTACTATGGCTAATTGGCTTTTAAGTTATATCGAAATTGCTAGCAAATCAGGCAAAAATTAATATTTATCAGGACTTATACGAATTTCATAAAATATTGCTACAGTCACGACACAGAGAACAGGGAACAGGCGGAAGAAAAACATAAATATTAAAGAGGAAAAAAGGTTTTATTTCTAGAGTTTATGTAATTTATATTTTTTTATTGTAGGAATAAATCAAAAATTACGATGTAACAGCCTTTTTTAAAAATAGTATTAGAGATTGAATGTATTAGGAAATATAAAAAGGAAATAGGGAACACTTAACACTTAACTGGGAATAAGCAGGAATATATTTACCAATGGATAATTGATATAGCATTTTTCACTTAGGTAGGCCACAGTAGTAGTAACGTTCCATGGAACCTCCCTACAAGGTTTTTTTCTTAGGAATGTGTTCCATCTTTCTAAAAACCGCTAATAATATAATCAATTCGGCTTTACTGACTTCTATTTCAAGAGAAAAAAGTGCTAGGGAATTTTTCATTTATTGAATTTTTTCATGGTTTTAACCAGAGCTAATTATCCATTATTAATTATTAAAACATCCATTTAGTTGTTCTTGATTTACCTCAAATAGATTGATTATATCTAAATGACTATCTATTTTGACTTGTTGAATCCAACCTATATCTTTTGGTTGTAAGTAAGAGATAAATTCTGGATCGATACTTGATGATTCTGTAGTTGAGCATACCTTCAATTCTAACCAAGTTTCATCCGGTTGATAAAGTTTTCTGGTTACTTTGAGAATACTACCATTAGCAACTCTACCTTTAATAGTATTATCTATGGTGCTAGTTAGTAATTCAATGGGTTCGTTTAATGTGTCAGTTGGAGACTCACTACCAATAATCAATATGAATGACCCTACATCTAAGGATAAAGTTGGAGAAAATGTAGGAGTTGCTGATAAGCTAGGTTGTTCTATCTTTTTCACAATCTGATTATCAGGAATCTTTTTTGTTGCTGCTGTAATTTCAATTAAGTCAGTTGCGATGGGACTTAAAAAATATGCTAATATTCCACCTAACCCCAGAAGTATAAAAATTCCTAACAGGTAAAACCACCCACTTTTGTATTCTAAGTCAAACATGGAAGTTTGATGTTTATGCTCAACAAATGGTTTTTCTGAGTTTGCAGACTTAATGTCTAGAGGGGGAAGTGATAATTCTGTCATCTGACCTTTAGATGTTACCTGATAATACACTAAAGCTACTGTCACATTATCGTGCCCATTTTTGGTGTTAGCAATTTCTATTAATCTGTCTCTAACTGTAGCTAGATCGATTTTTCCTTCTAGCAATGGCAATATTTCTGTTTGCCAATATTCTTCTACTCGATCTTTATCACTTAAACCATCGGAACAAATCAAGAAAATACTATCCTCATCTATCGGAAAACGCTGTACCGTGGGATGGAGACTTATTGACCTAGTGATACCCAAAGCTTGTACTAGGGCACCTGATGCAGCTTGTTTGATAGCATCATTATATAGAGAGTAACCTAATCTGACTTGACGACTAGCAACATCATCATCTAAAGTTACTTGATAGCATCTGCTAGGAGTAATCCAGTAAGTACGACTATCTCCTATATTAGTGATGTATAGTTCGTGCAGATGAGCAAGTGCCATGACTAGGGTGGTTCCCATGCGGTGACGACCTTGACGTTCCTCATTATCATTGCGATCGCAAATAGCATCATTAGCAGCACAAGCAGATTCTTCTAACTTTGTAGTTATAGTTAGAGGATCGCCATTTCCTGGAATCTTTTGCAGTTCTTGGCACAAAACTTTAATTGCTAACTGCGATGCTTCTTCACCCCCATCTTGGCCACCAATGCCATCACAAACAATAGCTACTGTCTGAGAACTAGGTGGATAGTTAATCACAGTTTTACTAGGTGGGTGACAAGCATCTTCATTGTGAGAACGGTTTGGTCCGGTATCTGTGGCGGTGGTAATGTGAATGCTCCGAACTTGCGATCGCCCTAATGCTTCTAAAGCTTTATCTAGTTCTGTTATTAGTAGCTCGGCATTTTGTACTTTGCCTGCCATCATTTCCTGAGACAGTCGTTTCAAAAATTTAGCTACTGCTGGGTTAGCATTACTCACCCATTTCTGCCATAACCGACCTAACTGCTGCAATGTCACAGATTTTTCATCTGACTGTAGTTCTACTAAACGTACTAATTGCCCTTCCACCCGCAAATTTTCTGGATTTAGTAAACTAGAACCTACTTTTTGCACATTCAAAGGTTGCCAAAGTTGGGCTATTTGCCACAACCAGTTTAGCTGTCGCATAGGTGTAGCATCTTTCCATGCTGTAGCTATTTCTGGCATTAAACTACCTGTCCCTGAATTTATTGGCCCTCCTTCTAACAACCATATTGGTGTAGTCCCTTTGTTGGCTTCTACTGATACCAGTCCAAAAACTTGAGGAATATGAAGTCGATAGGGAAATAATTTCAAATATGATTCTATTTCACCCGGAATTTCTTCGGGCATCTCGGGCATTTTTTCTGGTTGAGTATCTAGTAATATTCTACCATGCTGAACTTGATAGCGATCTGCTATTATTTCTCCTGGCTCATAGGTCTCTATCCCTTCACCTATCGCCCACAGATAGTGTTTTGGCATAGTGTTTTGCATCAGGGGTCCTTACCGCTTTCGGCCATTTCTTCAATTAGATATTTCTCTTAATTATCTATGCTACTTTGATTAGGTATTTGTGCCTTAGTTCTCGGCATAATTCCAATATCTAAAAAAAGCCAATTGCTAGTTGGCAGTTTTTGATATTAAACTATTGTACCCTTATTATAAATACCTTTAATACCTTTAATACAATTAAGATTTCCTAAAAATTTTCCCAGTAAAGCTATAAATATTATCTAAATCGTAATTTAAGTCTGTTATTTCTAGTATATATCGTTCCAGTCTTATGAGGTCTATATTATGTCTGAATATTCTGATTCTAGCCTTTCGAGTAATTTTACTAATCAAGAAACTAATAATGAGCAGCCATTACCTCCAATAGAGATAGACGAATTGCTTACTCAAGTGAAACATTCTCATGGATTATATTACAAAATGGTTAATCTTGAAATTTGGGCTTTAGTAGAAACTCTAGAGGAGTTTTTTCCCGGTGCTTGGAATCAATTCATGGCCAATCGTCAGGTCTCTATGAAGCAATTTTTGCAACATTCTCAGAATAACAAGGTAGAGATGTGATTAATTATTATTTAACCCGATAACGGTAATGTTATCGGATTTGATTAGATATTAAATTTCAGTTTTGTTGGCATTGCTAATTAGCTTCAGCATCAACATCTACTCTAGGTAGTCCTAGACTATAGTTATTGACACGACTACCAAGATTATAACTAATTTTACCTGATTGTAATAGCAATCGGACAAAATGTTCTAAATCAGAACCTATACAACGGAGGTTATATTCAGTTAAATCTGACCCACTATAAGATTCTACTAATTCGTCAAACTTTCGGTAAACCTGTTGCACAGCACTATCATTCCAGTTTAGTTCATTATCGGGATCGATATCTAAAGTTAATACCTTATCATCAGGAACAAGTTCATTCTTTTCCACGATTCCTGCAAAAATACGAATATGTCTAGTTGTTGACTTTAATGGCATAGGTAATTTTCTCTCTGGTTTGTTACTTTCTATTAAATTCTATCTTAAGTGATATTTTGGGGGATATTATAATAATATATTTCTAAATTTATTAATTAAATCATGTCCGGTAGCATTGGTATTGTATAGAGAAGGTAAGGAAGAAGGAAGAAGAAAACGAAAAACC
>JBCDJM010000386.1:0-6112 GCA_038747755.1 Cyanobacteria bacterium P01_H01_bin.35 | reverse complement strand
CTAGCACTTTTTTTCCCTATCCAAGGGTAGGCTTTAAAGCCGAATTATTTAATTATTAATTATTAATTATTAATAATTCGGTAATAAGTTTTGGGATGAAGAAATTGTGCAGATTTGACTTTGACTAAGCTATTGTGCATTTAAACCACTTATTTTTTGTGTGTCTAATTAAAATGACAACCCTTATTATTTCTGACTTCTGAGTTGCTAAGACGCATTTTAAACGCGTCTTAGCTTATTCTGCAGACTAAAATTATTTAGGATTAATTGTAGAGGTATATCAACCAAACCTCTACATACAGCCTTTTCCGTTGTTATGAGGTACACCTATCGTGGGCAAGATGCCCACAATACAAGATTTTCAGCATTTAGTCTGTACCTCATTTGCTCGAAATCTGCTGTAAGTGATACATCTAAACACCAAAATTAAATTATTTTTTACTTTTGACTCTAAAAATAGTATGACAACAGAAACTCAAACTCCAAAGATAGTAGTAGTAGGTGCTGGCTGGGCTGGTTTAGGAGCCACTCACCACCTAGCCAAACATGGCTATGACGTTACACTTCTAGAAGCTAGCCCTTATCCTGGTGGTTTAGTGGCTGGCTGGAAAACTCCTGGTGGCCGTTCAGTAGAAGTAGGGATACATGGTTTCTGGTATCCTTACCATAACATATTTTCTCTTGTCAAGGAATTAAATCTTAATCCTTTTACCCCTTGGACTCGTTCGGCTCAATATTCTCCGGCTGGATTAGAAGTAGAATCACCAATTTTTCAAGATTTACCACCCTTACCAACTCCTCTTGGTACTTTTATTTATACTCAATTTAAACGGTTGCCTTTGAGCGATCGCCTTTCTGCTTTGCCACTACTTTATTCTCTGATAGATTTTGATAATTCGGATGATGCTTGGCAACGATATGATTCAGTAACGGCTAGAGAATTATTTAAACAATATGGTGTGACTAAAAGATTATATGATGATGCTTTTAATGCCATGTTATTAGTTGGTTTATTTGCTCCAGGAGAACAATGTTCGGCTGCTGCTGCATTGGGAATGTTATATTATTTTATTCTCGGTCATCAACCTAATTTTGATGTGGTTTGGTGTCGGGGTACTGTTGGAGAAATGATATTTAAACCTTGGGTAGAAAATATTGAAAGTTTAGGTGGAAAAGTTCTGACAAAACAGCGAGTTACTGACTTAATTGTTGATGATGATGGCAAAGCAAAAGGAGTTGTTTGTGAAGAGCAAGTCTTTGAGGCGGATGCCATAATTTTTGCTGTCGGTATTAGTGGGATGAAAAAGATTTTGGCAGGAAGTGAAGCTTTACAAAGTCGTCAAGAATTTAGGAATATTAATAATCTGGCTGGAGTTGATGTATTAGGAGTTAGGTTATGGTTTGATAGAAAAATTCTGATTCCTCGTGCTTCTAATGCTTGTTTTGGATTTGATGCAACTACTGGTTGGACGTTTTTTGATTTGAATGCTTTACATGACGAATTTCGAGATGAACCAGGAACGGTTTTAGAAGTAGATTTTTATCATGCTAATCAATTTTTACCTTTGAGTGATGAGGAGATAATTAAAATTGTCCGGGGATATTTAGCAACTTGTATTCCTGAATTTAGAGAAGCAGAAATTATTGACCAAAGTGTTGTCAGAGTGAGGGAAGGAGTGACTCATTTTTTCCCTGGTAGCTATCAATATTTACTTCCAGCAAAGACAAGTTTTGAGAATGTATTTATGAGTGGGGATTGGATTGTTAATCGTCATGGTTCCTGGTCTCAAGAAAAAGCTTATGTGACTGGTTTAGAGGCTGCAAATTTAGTAGTGGATAAGTTTAAATTAGGGGAGAAAGCTAATATTATTCCTGTGGAAGAGGATGAAGAACATATTAAATTTGCTAGGACGATTAATCAGTCAGTGCGAGAAGTAGGGAAGTCGATATTTCCTAATATTTGGTTGCCTTAATTCAGTTATCAGTTATCAGTTATCAGTACATCTATAGCAATCCTAAATGATTTGTGAAAAAACTGTAGGGGTTTGGTCTCCAAACCCAAACTAAGAGGGGATTTGGAAACCAAACCCCTACTTTAGGACTGCTATATCAGTCAAGATTCAATTGCTGGCTCGTGGGAGCATCTTGCTCCCATCCGTGAAGGTTTAGTTACCTGATGTCAGCAAGAAGCTCACATTTTTGCTCAAACTTTAACTTTAGCACTCTCAAGCTTCCTAAATGTACTATCAAATCCAACTTCATCAAAACTTCATAATTGATTTTTGTATAACTATGCACCTCAAAGCTTTATTTAGCAATTAATTTCGCTGATTTAAACTACAAAAAACACTATTGATATTTGTAAAGATTCTGTAAAGTTGAGGCTATTTTGAGGGCAACATTTAATCTTAGCACTCCGAAACTTCCTGGATGTACTATCAAATCCAACTTCATCAAAACTTCATAATTGATTTTTGGATAACTATGCACCTCAAAGCTTTATTTGGCAATCAATTCCACTGATTTAAACTACAAAAAACACGATTGGTATTTTTAAAGATTCTGTAAAGTTCAGTAGAAGGAGGTTCCATAAATTTCGGGGGGGGGGGTATATTAGATTTGTAGGCAATAAAAATAAACTTTCTAAGGAAATTTAATTATGTTGAAAAAGCTTTCCATTGCTGCTGCTACTGCTTTAGGCATTGTTGTTGCAGGTAGCACAGCAGGAACACTCTTAAATAAAGTATGCCCCTAACTTGCAGGTTCTCATCTTAGAAAAAGAGAAATTTCCCCGTGACCATGTAGGTGAAAGTCAACTTCCCGGTATCAGCAATATTTTGGCGGAAATGGGTTGTTGGGATAAAGTCGAAGCTGCTAATTTCCCCATTAAAATTGGTGCAACCTATCGCTGGGGAAAAGATCCTGAACTTTGGGATTTTGATTTTCTCGCAGCAACAAAATTTCAAGATGAACCCCGCCCTGCCCAATATAAAGGACAACGCAAACAAACAGCTTTTCAAGTCGATCGCTCAGTATATGACAATATTCTCTTAAATCATGCTCAAGAATTAGGTTGTGAAGTTAGACAAGAAACAGGAGTTACTAAAGTAGATGTAGATATAGAAACAGACCAAGTTAAAAGTTTACATCTAAATAGTGGAGAACAAATTAACGCCCGTTATTGTATTGATGCTTCAGGACATATCGGGGTATTGAGAAGAGTTTTAGGAGTAGAAACAACAATTCCCACAAGATTACAAAATATAGCTATTTGGGATTACTGGGAAAATGCAGAATGGGCTGATGAAATTGGTGTAGGTGGTACAAGAGTTCAGGTAATGAGTTTAGCTCATGGTTGGATTTGGTTTATTCCTCTAGGTCCGACTCGTACCAGTATTGGTTTTATTTGTCCGGCGGAACATTACAAAAAACTCAAAAAAACACCAGAAGATATTTATCAAGAAGCTCTCAAAAGTGAACCTCGTATTAGTGAATTAATTGCTAATGCTACGAGCAGAGGTAAGATTGAAACAACAAAAGATTGGTCTTTTCTCTCAGAAAAGTTAGTAGGAGAAAATTGGTTTTTAGTAGGAGAGTCCGCAGGTTTTGCCGATCCGATTTTAGCTGCGGGTATGACTTTAACTCATGTGAGTGCTAAAGAAGCAGCTTATACTATTTTAGAACTAGAACAACAAAAACACGACTCTACTTGGTTAAAGCAACATTACGAAGATAACCAAAAGCGACGCATTAAACAACATATTCGCTTTGCAGATTATTGGTATGCTGCAAATGGTCAGTTTACCGACTTACAAAAACATTGTCGAGATATTGCTAAAGATGCAGGACTAAAATTAACTCCTGAAGAAGCTTTTCGCTGGTTATCTCAAGGTGGTTTTACCAATGATATTTTAGGTCAAGCAGTTATTGGAGGTTTTGATCCTACTTCTATGAAACAAGTAATGCAAAGATTTGCCCAAAAAGATTCATCTTGGGAAATTAGCGGTTATAACATCTTTAAACTAAATCTTGAAGGTGCAAAACAAGAAGATTTACCTGTATATAATAATGGTCGTATTGAGAAGATAAAATCTTATGTTAAAGATGAACAAAGACTACCATTAACAGGTTTTTATGCAGCATTAGTGAAAATATTAGAACGTACTTCCGATATTCAACAAATATCAGCCTTATTAAAAAAATCCTTAACTTCTCAATATTCACCCCAACACACTCAAGTTGCTTTTAATCATGCTTTGCAGTGTTTAGAAGTTATGGTTTCTGAAGGTTGGGTAAGAGCAAAAATAGACAAGAAAAAACCTAAATTACAACTTTCTACTCCTACAGAAGGAGCTTTAATTCATGCTCATTCTTAACTACTCGGGCTTTCCCATACGACGCTCCCCTACGGGAGAGCGCGGGACTTCCCGCCGGGGTAGTTAAATAAGATTTGGTCATTTATTTGATTTAATACTGATTAGTGTTTAGCTTCCAAAAGTTCCCAAAAGGCTTCTCCTACTTCCTCAGATAGGTCTAATTGCCGAAAATAAAGATTTCGCTAAATATTGAAATATTGATGCTTATTCACCAGAATCTGATAAATCTAACCCAGGAATTGTAAAGAATTATTGCTGGGTCTCACCAGAAGAGAAAAAAGAACAATTTTCTGATATAAATATGCCACTGAGGTTTTGAATTTACATAATATATAGGAAAAGAAAAAATGCTTTACTCAACCTTATTAACACTTGGCCCCAATACTTTTGACTGGAGTCCAAAAATTGCCCTAATAATGATTATCTGTAATATCGTAGCGATCGCCTTTGGCAAGTTAACAGTAAAATATCCTAGTGTGGGTCCAGCGATGCCTGGTCCCCAATTTTTTGGTGGTTTTGGAGTAGCTGGTGTTTTAGCAACTGCAAGCTTCGGTCATTTGTTAGGTGCTGGTGTGATTCTTGGTTTAGCAAATTTAGGTAGTCTATAAATTATCTAGATTCATAAAATCAATAATTTCATTTATAGTCATTTCAGTTTAGATTAAGATGAGGGTTCTTTCCTCTGAAAGGGTTTCAGCTACAAAAGTGTTTCATTCTTATTTGAAATGACTATACATTTATTTTGAGGTAACTTTGAGAAAGTTACCTTATCTATATATACTACATTTTGCACGACAGAATGTATTATAAAGAGTAAGTAGTCAGTAGTCAGTAGGGAATGGTGGGTAGCTTACATCTGGCTAAATTAAGTATTTATGCTCAAGATTTTTCTGAGAATTTGACTCGACTCGAAAGGTAAATGAATAGGATATATTCAGTATAAATACTTACCAAACTCCTAATCTTTATACTACTTTTAATGCGAAAAGTTGACGTGCGGAACGTGGGATCTAATCTAACTTATGAGCGTTTAGAATTCTTGAAGTTTTTTCCTCCAAGTTGTCAAAGATACTATCTACTCAATTGAGAAACTTGAGACTAAAGCCGGTAAAGCGATAAAATAATCAACAATTGAATAGTAGTGTAAAATGAAAGCACTTGGCAATTATTTAAGATGGGAGCAGTCAAGTGATAGATAGACTCTGGCGATTTTTGAATTGGTCTATATATTTACTCAAGTTTCACCCTCTTTATGCACTACATTTTGTCCTGCGGAATGTGGGATGTAGGAGAATTAAATATTTGATGGTATTAAGTGGTTTTTCAAAGGCGGATTTGGTATTAATTCTTACTCTCCTCAATATTTCCTAAAATCCTAAATTTTGTACCTTATCCAATAAAATTATTATAGCGGTTTTCACTCATGTTGACTTGCATTACTTCTTCCTTCTCTCCTAGATAACTAAAGCCTTCTTCCTTCTCTCCTCAAATCTCTGTACTCTAAAAAACATGAAAACTGCTACGATAACCATCTTTAATTTTTATTTTACAAATTAGCTAAAACTTATATTTTTCAAGCTGTTCAGATTTTCGTGATTTTTTTTTGTACCTATAGATACCAAAAATAGTCATAATAATTATCTATTAATTATCAACAGTAGTTTTAACTATATAGGAGTTTCCTTGGTCTCAAATTGTATATTTATCCATCAGGAATTATTCATTATTTATTAATG
>JBCDJM010000385.1:0-6157 GCA_038747755.1 Cyanobacteria bacterium P01_H01_bin.35 | reverse complement strand
TCCTATTTCATTCGTGAAAAGCTATAAATGGTATACTCTAATCAAATATTTGTTTGAGCTGGTTACACATCGTCAAACCTTTGATTTTCCCAAAATTTTCATGTATGGCTACTTTTCATAAATCATTTAGGATTGCTATAGTCAATTAATTATTTATTCAACAATAGATTTCAAAGGATACTATTTTTCTAAGCGTGAAAATAAGACTAAAAAATAAGGTCTCAAGCCTCCTCTTTTAAGGGGATGAAAAAAATCAAATTCAGTATTTTCTTGCCTCCTGGTTTACCAGAAGATACTGATAACTGATAACTGAAATGACCCTGCCACCTTCCCCACACTCCCCACCTATTACCTATTCCCTATTCCCTATTCCCTTTTTCGCAAAGTTGACGATCGCTCTGTTGAACATGAGGATTAGTCTGTAAATAATCACTGACCCAACTACAACCCTTTTCTAACAAATCATCCAATGCCAAATTCCACAAAATAATATTATTATCTCTACTACCAGAAGCTAACAACTTACCATCAGGACTAAAACTTACACTCATCACACTATCCTGATGACTGGTCAAAGTTTTTAATAAACTACCATCATAAAGACTCCAGAGCTTAATCTTACCATCATAACTAGATGAAGCAATGACCTGACCATCTGGGCTAAAACTTACACTCGTGACACTATCACTAGCACCTTTTAAAAAAGTTTTCAGTAACTCACCATTAATACTCCAAAGTTTTACTGTATTATCAAAACTTCCTGTAGCGATCGTCTGACCATCAGGACTAAAACTTACTCCTAAAATCCAATTTTTGTGAGCATTAATAGTTCTTAGGAGCACACCTTTGTGAGTCCATAGTTTTACTGTACCATCATCACTAGCAGAGGCGAGTATTTTACCATCAGGACTAAAACTAACACTACTAACCCATTCCTTATGTCCAAATAAAGTTTTCAGTAACTTACCTTGGCGGTTCCACAACTTTACCGTTTTATCTTTACTACTAGAAGCAATAATTTGATTATTTGGACTAAAGCTGACACTCATCACACTATCGGTATGTCCTATAAGATTTATATTTTGGGAGGTAGAATCAAGGGAGTAAGAATTTGTATTCCAATTCTCATCAAAACAAACAGTTTCTATTGACCTTGGGAAACATAGTAGTCTACTAGAAACTTTTAGTTGAGTATCGAGGGTAATATTAACCAAACTGCGATATTTTTCTGACTCAAAAGACTGATGTGGTAGTAGGGAAAAATTTATAGGAAAAAAGGGAATAAATTTCTTCAAAGGGACAAGACAAAAATTACCCACTCTCACAAAACAACTTAACTTACTATCCAAATCATCTTTAATTTTTCCCTCTTGCCTGAAATATGATTTGCTTTTCTCATTCTGAGGAGAAAAAAGCTGATTATATTTGTCGTAAGGTTGCCAATGTTGAGGAGTATCAAGCAATTCCCAGTTCCAGATTTTCTCTGGAGAATTAAAGTACCACAATTTTACTGTATTGTCATAGCTACCCGAAGCGAGCATTTTCCCATCTGGACTAAAACTTACACTTGCCACTCTATCAGTATGACCTCTGAGAGTATTAAGTAACTTACCTGTACGACTCCACAGTTTAATAGTATTGTCTTGAGATGCAGAAGCTAAGATTTGACCATCTTGACTGAAATTCACACCCAGAACTCTATGTTGATGTCCTTGCAGAATATTTAGAGAGCTATTTTTGAGATTCCACAACTTAATAGTTTTGTCAGAGCTAGCTGAAGCCAGAGTTTTGCCATCTGGGCTAAAAGTAACTTGAGTAACTGTATCTCCATGACCAGAAAAAGTTTTCAAAAGGGTTCCATCTAAGTCCCATATTTTAACGGTTTTGTCTGTACTTGAGGAAGCTATTGTTTTCCCATCAGGAGAAAAGTTGGCACTGATAACTTGTTTATTGTGTCCAGTTATTGTCTTTTTAAGAATCGGTTTGTTTCCCACAAAACGCCAAATTTTTACTGTTTTATCCTTACTTGCTGTTACCAGACTTCTACCATCAGGAGAAAAGTTGGCACTGTAGACTAAATAATTACGATTTCTATATCCATGTTTTAAGGTTGCCAAAAGTCTTCCTTTGAGGTTCCATAACTGTACCATACCATTTTCATTAGCAGCAGCAATGATTTTTCCATTCGGACTAAAGCTAACCCATTGGATAACTGCTTTAGTTTTGATTGTTCTGAGTAATACACCTGTGTTAGTCCAAATTTTGATAGTTTTATCAACTGAGCCTGATGCTAATATTTTGCTATTGGGACTGAAGTTAACTGTTAATACTGAATCACGATGACTCTTGAGAGATAGAGGTTTCTTTTCTAGTTGCTGAAGATTCCAGATTTTAACTGTCCGATCATAGGAAGCTGAAGCTAGATATTTGCCATCTGAACTAAAGCTAATTCTACTTACCCCATCTGTATGATCTGTTAAGGTTTTTTGTAATTTGCCATCTCGACTCCATAATTTAATAGTTTTATCTGCACTAGCAGAGGCAATTAAGTTTCCTTCAGGATGAAAGACAACACTCCAAACTATATTATCGTGTTCTTCTAAATGGTTATATTCGTTGACTTGATAAACTGCTTGCTGAAGAGAGGCTGCAATACGATATTCTGTATCTTTTGATAGGTTGTTTTCTCTTAATAATTGTTTAATTTTTTGCCATTTTTGACCTGCCCTAATACTTTCTATCAGAGCATCAAATTTATAACCTGAGAAAAATAATGCTTCTGAAACAGCAGTCATACTATTAATATCTGCCCGATATTTTTCAGCAGTTGCTACTTGTTTTTGAAATATTGTTTTCTGCCAAAAACCTAGTGCAGCAATAGTTGATAGTGACATTGATATAATTCCTACAATTGCTGCTGCTAGTTGTCGTTTTAAGAGTATATTTAGTTGGGCTTGGCTAATTATTCTATCTGTTTCTGCCTGATTTTTGGCAATTTCAGCTTGTTTTATTTCTATTTCCGCCTGATTTAATCTCTCTTCTAAGTTAAACCTTTTACGGATAGGTTTTACTACATAATCGTGAACTAGCTGGTAGTGTTTTTCATGGAACTCTTTGCGGATAAATAATAATCCTGAGTCTATTAATATTTCTAAAATTAAGTGAAGCAGTTTTTTGCTTTTTTGAATATAACTGAGTTGATTTTCAATAAATTTTTTAGACTGATTTTTTGCTGCAAAATTGGGTTTGATAAATTTTTGAATTATATCTAATAATTCTGTTTCGGTGCGACTAGCTCTGGTTAGATTATCATTAGTTAGTGCAAATAAAATTTGCATAGTAGCTTCTTCATTTTCCTTGCCACAATCTATAATTACTTGCTCTAAAAACTTTTTGATTAGTTTTGCTTTGGCCTTGTGGGGATTAATGCCAAATTTTTCTTGAAATTGGGCTAAGGTTTTAATCGGAGGTTTTTCTTCTTGAAGTTGGCTTCCTACGACTTGTAATTCGATTGGGCGAATTTGCTGTTTTTCATCTGCTAAACCATCAACAATTGCATCAATTAATTGTGGTTCTAAATTAAGTTTAGCTCTTTTAGTTAAGCATTCTATAACAGCATAAGCATCTTCTTTAGAAAAATCTCTTAAATGGTAACGAATCTGTTTGTCTAAAATATTGTTATTAATGACATCTAGATAATTGATAAAGTCGCATTCTAATAAATAATGTAAATAATCTTCTCTCATGGAAAAGATTACTTTAACAAAGGGAATATTTAGACAATTCTGCAGAAATGTATAGAATGCTTCTCTCTCTCCAGTAGTATTACTAATAAAGAAAAATTCTTCAAATTGATCGAATACTATTACTGTTAATAAATTATTTTCTACATTATTTTTTAATTGTGACAGAATTGATGATTCTATCAATTTAAATTTATCTGTAATCGCGCATAAATATGGAGTAATTTTTTCTATTTCTATAGTAGATTTTTTTGATAGTGAAGCAGAGGTAAAGTCTTGATTATCTGTCGTTATAATATTTTTATCCTTAAAATTTTTCTCTTTCTTTTGTAATGCTTTATCCAAACAATTTGCTAATTCTCCTAACCAATCACTATATACTTTTACTACTATTGGTATAGTCTCTCGTGCCGAAATAATAATATTGTTTAAAGTTGGTACTAATCCGGCATTAACTAAAGAACTTTTTCCTACACCAGAACGACCATGAATAATTGTTAATTTATAGTCGTCTCGACTTATTCTTTCTAGGAGATTATTAATATCTTTTTGACGACTAGAAGTAGTTATTTCTGAAGGTAAAGTATTCTGATAATCTAATGATTCTTTAATATAAGTTTGTTTTTGTGGTTGCAACTGAGATGCACCAATAAAAGCTACCAATCCATATTGGTGAGCAATTTTCCTCTGGGTTGTTTTTAAGCGAAATGCTTGTAAATATTTTCCTTGCTCAGAATAAAGCGATCGCAATTCTGTTAAAATCTCCAGATAAAGTTTTGGGTCTCTACTTTCTGAAGTTTTCAAACTATTTTGAATTGCATTTTTCTCTGTTGCTTTGGCAAATTCTAAATATTGAATTGCTTCTGCTGGACGATGTAATTTTTTGACGCTTTTTGCGAGTAATAATAAGTATTTATTTTTTTCCGTTGGTAATGTTATATTTTTGGCATAAAATAAAAGATTAAGCGCTCTTTCAGATAGTTTCTGACCCTGAACCCAATTGAGTTTTTCCAGGGCAATTTCTGCTAAAAAACCGTAATCTTGTGCTATTTGCAACTCATTTCCATACTCTTTATGTATTGTTAGTCCTTCTAAGGCAATAGCTTCTAATTCTAACCATGCTTTCATCTGCTTTGCTACTTGCCCTAATGTTGTTATTACCTCAGCTACTAAGACAAAACTGCTCACTTTTTCAAAAAGCTGTTTCGATGCTTCAAGTTTCAGTTTTGCTTGTTCTAGTTCTTGACAATTATCTAGGAAATTTTGAGTTGATTTCAGATAATAACATAAGGCAATATTATATAGAACTATCCCTTGTTGTTCCAGAATAAATCTCTGACTAATGATTGGTAATTTAGGATATTCTGGTTGATAAAGATAACATTGCTCTCTAACTTGATACTTCCATAACTTTAGGCTTTCTTGATAATGAACAATAGCAGAATCTATTTCTTCATTGTAGTAGTTATCTCGAGCAATAATTAATTCTATATTTGCTGCCAGAATAGGTTCTAAATCTTGGTCACGATTTTTTAGGTCTTTGAGAGCTAACTCTATTTCTTGACGTTTACTTTTAGATAAGCCTTTAAAATAAGAACAGTTGGCTCGATCTACACAACTAGAAAGTAAAAGCTGAGGAATTCTAGAATTTTCTGATAATGGTATTAATTTTTGTTGATTATCAGACTTATCTATCCAATAATCCTCTATTTCTAGTCTAAGTAGATGTATTAAATCGCCAGTCGCTAATTCAAATTTGATTGTAGCTGCTGCCCAACTTTTAAAATCTGGTGCTAGTCTAATTAACTTAGCTAATAATTTATCTGTTATCCACAAAACTAGAGGAAAACAGAATCTTTTCCGGAATTCATCCCTGACTTGATTAGTAGAAGTTAATAGTTCATCTATTGCTTCTACTTTCTCTAAGTCAAATATCATTATTGCTGGTGGTTCAGGAAAATTTTCTAATTGTTTATCGATTGTTGTATAGAGAGTTTTAACAGTTTTTGGCAATACTATTTCTTGGATTTTTATTGAAGATAGATTTCTTACTTGCATCATCATTGTCTGCTGCAAATATTGATAGTTACAGCAAACTAAAATCAAGGAAAATTGTCCTTGAGAAAGACTTACGGAGCGAATCAGTCTTTTGAGCGATCGCTGATTATAAATTATACTTTCTTCCAAGTTTTTCATCAGTTATCAATTATCAGTTACTAGTGAACTTCCAACTAAAGTCGGAGTCTTGAAATAGTGAGTTAAATATTTTTTTCATCCCCTTAAAAGGGCTATCCTTTATAAGGAACTCGTGAAACCTTTGTAGGAGGGTGGGGAGAGGGGGAGGAGGGGGAAGAGGGGGGAGTAAGAATTTTGTCTACAGTCCTCACTCATAGTGTATTTTTCAATTATTATTT
>JBCDJM010000384.1:0-6164 GCA_038747755.1 Cyanobacteria bacterium P01_H01_bin.35 | reverse complement strand
TGAAAAATCAAGGGATAATTCTGACTCCTACCTCCTCGCTCCCATACCCATTCCCCATTCCTCCTGTCTCCTGTCTCCTGTCTCCTGTCTCCTGTCTCCTGTCTCCTACCCTTACTCATAAGACTTTTTCAGCAAGCCCTAATTATTAATTATTAATCAATCTTTGCTTCAACACACCCGCTAAACCTGCTATTGGCACTTTCATTTGTTCACCATTTCTTAAATCTTTTAAACTACACATATTAGCCGCTGCTTCCTCTGAACCAATAATAATACAAAAAGGAATCTTTTGCTTATCAGCTTGTTGTAATTGTTTCCCTACTCCACGACTATCAAAACTGGTTATTACATTCATTCCACTCTGACGTAACTTTTGAGAAACATCCAAATAAGTTGGCATTAAATCTTCCTGCATATTAACAACCATTACTGTTGCTGGAGTAGGAGCAAAAGATTTTAAAATACCTGCTTTTAATAGACGACTCATTAATCTTGTTAAACCAATAGAAATACCAACTCCTGGCATTTTTTCCCCAATAAACATTCCCACTAATTCTTCATATCTACCTCCAGAACAAATACTTCCTAAAGCTTCATGTCCGAGTAAAGTAGTTTCATAAACTGTTCCTGTATAATAATCTAATCCTCTAGCTATTGATAAATCAATACAAAAACGTTGCTCCAAAACTCCCAAATTTCGCACGCCAGAAATTACTGTTTCTAATTCTGAAATTCCCTGACTCAAAACTTCAGAATTATCCAAAGTTTCTGCCATAATTTTCAGTTTATCCAAAACATCATTAACTGTACCTTTAATCTTAGTAAAATCCCAAACTTTTCCTACTTGCTCTTCAGAAAGACCAATTTCTGCTAAAGCTTTTTTGACTTTTGCTTCACCTACTTTTTCAGCAGTATCAACAATCCGAATACATGAGACAATATTATCTGCTGCGACTCCCACAGATGCAAAAAAACCAGTTAGCACTTTCCGGTTATTAATTCTGATCAGAAAATCTCCAATATTAATTGCTTCAAATATTTCAGCAATAATTGCAGGAATTTGAGCATCATATAATAGACTTAATTTTCCTCTACCAACAACATCAATATCGCATTGTCTAAACTGACGAAAACGACCATCTTTTGCTCGTTCACCTCTAAAAACTACATCCATTTGATAACGAGCAAAAGGAAAATTAAGGTCATTCAAATGCCGAGCAATATAAGCAGCTAAAGGAACAGTTTGGTCAAATTTTAAAGCTCTTTCTTCCGAACCAGTATCTCCAGCTTTTTCCTTTTCTGCTTGACGATTTGGAGGTAGAATTGGAGATAAACCATAAACAATATTATCTCCTTGATTTCCTTTTGCTTGTAAAACTTCTAAACGTTCAACTGCTGGAGTTTCAATAGGTGTAAATCCGTAGCGTTCAAATACCTGACGAATTGTATCCATTAGATAACTTTCCAATCGTTTTTCACCAGGTAGAAACTCGGGAAATCCACTAGGACAACTATAATTAATTTTATCTGCTTTTGCCATTTTTAACCTCAGAGTAGGGAGTAGGGAGTAAGGAGTAGAGAGTAGGGTTTTTAGGAACTAAGATATCTGTGCTATTTGCCTAGAATTATCCTGCAGTTAGCTCTCAGATTTTTAACCCATAAATTGAAGCACAAGAACGATGAGTTTGAGTTGTCAAACAATACAATTCTCTAGCTGTAAATATTGATTTTTCCAGAAGTTTATAGCTAACTGCTGAGTGCTGACTGCTTACCTCCTTACTTTTTATTACCCCCAAAAAAGCCTCCAAATAAACCACCGCCTTTATCAGTTTTATTTCCTTTTTTTTCAGTTTTAGCAGTAACTTTTCCAGTTCCTTTCTTGGTAGTCTTAGCAGTTACAGCTTGTTCTAATAATTTTTTCACCTCTAATGCTTTAGGTTCTTTAGGATTTAAAGATAAAGCTTTTTTAATCTGAATTTTTGCCATTGTGCCTTGCTTTTGTTGTAAATAACATAATCCCAATAAAGCATGACAACGACTATGATTTGGATCTGTTTTTAAAGCACCTTTTAACTCTAAAATTGCCTTAGCGTAATTTTTAGTAGATATCAAACTTTCTGCCCGACTGCAAGCTTGCTCTACTAAAGGATTTTGAGCTTTGGGTTTTGCCGTTGTAGATTTTTCTTGATTGACAGGAGGTTTAACTGGTGGTGGAGGTGGCGGCGTAACAACTCCATTTGTAGATTCTTTCCGCATTAGATAAGCTAAATTTAACTCACTAATTTCTCCAATAATTTCTAAAGTTTTATCTAAAGATTCATACTGCCGATCGCTCAATTCCTCTAGAGCAACCTGATATTTTTCTTGATAATCTCCAACTTTACCAATTTCTTTAGCAGCATCAGTAGTAAATGTAATTTGACTACGTTGTTGAGTAACAGTATTACCTAGTTTATTAAGGATGACAAAAAGTTCGGCGCGATCGCTCTCCTTAGAAAATTTATTATAAGCAGGACTTACCAATTTAGATAACAACTGATTAGCAAATTCCTTATCCTTCTCATTATCAAAAGGACAAGTATCAGGATGTAAACGACGCGCTAACCGCATATACCGTTTGCGAATTTCAGGAAATTTTGCATCTAGAGAAACCCCTAAAATTGCATGATAGTCTGTAAAATCAAATGTGAACAATCCTTGTGTAAATGTAAACATAATAACTACTCCTCCTTACCGAAATTTCATTAAATCTAATAGACATCTCCAAACATAAAAAATAGAATTAATTCTTACCCAGAAATTATCAATTACTTCTCCCTAATTCCCTCTTTTCTAGACATATCTAATAATAAAAAATAAAATCAATTATTTCCTCCTTTTCCCTACTCCCTACTCCCCACTCCCTACTCCCTCTTTTCTGGAAAAGCCTAATTTAATCTATCAGTATTATCCCAATAAGCTAGAGGTGGAGTTTCAAGCAAAGCTTGACTCATCAAATCGTGAATTTTGCCATTAGTAGCTAAAATTCTGCCCGACTTTAGATCAAAAGGACTATTATTATAAGCCGTAATTTTACCCCCTGCTTCCTCCAGCACGACTATACCAGCAGCCACATCCCAAGGAGACAAACCCCTTTCCCAATAACCATCTGCACGACCACAAGCAATAGAGGACAAATCAAGAGCAGCAGAACCCGAACGTCTTACTCCTTGAGTTAAATGGCACATTTGACAAAATTCCTTATAGTTATTATCCGTTGTTTCTCGACGGTCATAGGCAAAACCCGTAATAACTAAACTTTTTTCTAACGTAGTAGTTTGAGAAACAGAAATTGGCTCACGGTTTCGAGTTGCTCCCAACCCTTTAGCAGCAAGAAACAATTCATCAAGAATAGGATTAAATACTGCCCCTACCTGTGGCACTCCATCAATTAATAATCCCACCGAAGAAGCTGAAAAAGGATATTGGTGAGCAAAATTAGTAGTACCATCTAAAGGATCTATTGCCCATAAATATCTACTTGTTGTATCTCCCAACTCTCCAGACTCCTCAGTAAGAATGCCGTGGTTTGGCAGATGTCGCTGTAATACTTTGACAATTGCTTCCTCAGCAGCTTTGTCAGCTTCAGTTACCAAATTTCCTGGACTACCTTTTTCTTGAATATCTTTGAGATTACCCCAATAAGACATCAACTCCGCACCACCAGCAAGAGCAGCTTCAGTGGCAATATCCAGGAAAACTTTTAATTCTTCTATAGTCATAAAAAATAAAAAATAATTAACTTGATTGACGGGATTATTGTAGAGAGTATGGGGGGTGTGGGAGGTGTGGCGGGAAAGAGTATAGGAGTTATGGAGGGAAAGTCCGTTTTTATTAATGCAGCTTGCATATCTTCGAGACCCTCTACTCCTTACTAATGGATAATGGATAATTAATAATTATATTTGCGTGCCACAAAGCTTTTCTGGGGAATGCTGCACATTCATGTCGGCTCTTAGCCAAAACCCTTTTTCCTGACGGAATGCTCCGCTTTCCATGTTGCCCAGCAAAACAAAAATAATTATCCATTATCCATTGTCCATTATCAATTAATCAAACTCCCTATTCCCTATTTGAACGAAATTGTCCAGGAGTTTGACGCATTGGTTGGTCTGGGTTCCAAATACCTAGCCCCATCAATCTAGCTCTTTCTTGGGCATTAGTCAGACGTTCCATATACTTAGTATTAGGAAAATATGGCTCTGCTAGAGCTAAACCTTCTTTTACCATATATTCATTGATTAGTTTCCCTCTAAGCCAAACATGAGCTAGTAGGCGATCGAATCTATCTTTCTCCTGGACATCAAACTCCAATAATACTTCTTGCCCCAAAGTTAATTTTTCTAGTTCAATTCTTGCTTCTTGTCCCCAAGGTGTTTGTCTAATATCCGGGGCCTGAATGCCAATCAAGCGAATAGGTTCTAATAAAGGTACAGCAGCAGAACGGTCAGCTATTTCTATAGTTTGTCCACTAACAACCCTTTCTACTCTAGTAACTTTGCCTGAAGGTCGGTTTAGGTTTTGACAACTAGCCAACAATAGACAGGCCATAAGTAGATAAATTATTTTAGTCTTCATCCAATGGCAGTCCAACTTTTACCTTTCCTTTGCCAAAGTAGCGGCCAAATTGGAGTTCATAGACTTCATCTTCATTCTGTGTTTCTACAAATAGGTCAGAACGGGCATAACTGACACAGAGAAGAGCATAACCCTGTTTTTGCAGTTCTAGAGATAGTCCCATTGCTTCAGGTTGATAGATTTCTCCAGATAGAACTCTAACTGCACAAGTAGTACAAGCACCATTACGGCAGGAAAATGGCAATTTGACTCCTTGGTTCTCAGCACTTTGCAGAATGTAGCGGTCATCAGGAACCTGGACTTTATAATGGGTATTATTTTGGCGATCGTGTATATGAATTTGGTGATAAGAGGCCATTTCAGTTATCAGTTATCAGTTAACAGTACCTCCGGCTTCAGCTAGAGGAATTTTCTTTTTTATTGTTTGAACAAAGGAGGCTATTGACCTTATTTCTTGGTCATAATGTTTTTAGATTTTCAGGTTATCTATCACGATTTAGATATTAGCTTTTGATGACTAGACCAAAACGTGACTTATACTTAATCTTATGTCATACAGGCCCAAAACCCAAGAAGAAATTTTTTTTGTCTGATGGGGTTGCTAAATTTAGATTAGTTCTGCTAAGATAGTTTAATTGTGAGCAAATTTTAAATTAAATAATCTTGCTTCCTGGAGAGGTGGCCGAGTGGTTTAAGGCGCAGCACTGGAAATGCTGTTATGGGGTAACTTATACGGGGGTTCGAATCCCCCCCTCTCCGTTTTATCGCTAGGTTTCAGCAATTTGCTAAAATTTTTGCCCTGGTTTAATGGTTTAAGTAAGTTTATTTAGCCTATCTTTTATCCAGCAATAGCTTTCAGCAATTTATCAATTGTTAAGCCCTGGTTTAATGGTTTAACAAAATGGTTTAACTAAAGAATATAAAAAGGAGATTAAATTATGTCCAATAATCAGGATTTTGTGTAAATCTTCTCCACATCGCTAAACTTAATCCTTCTAGTTTCTGGTTTAACCTTATAGGCAGTTCTTTCAACCCACAAGTGATTGCTCTCCACGCTCTTAATTTCCCAGGTATTGAAACTAGAGTCGTCACCACCCTTCAGCTTAATCAAATGTCCAACCTTTAACTCTCCACCAAGTTGTCTCTCGTAAGCCCAGAACTTAATTTTCTGAAATTGCTTTTTATCTTCCTCATCATTAGAACTTTCGAGGATTTGGCAAGCTTGCTGAAGTTCCTCTTTTCCATACTTCTCGCAAAGTTTCATAAATCTTTCTCTCTCACAGTTTCTCAGGTCATCAACTATTGTTGAAAATCTGTGTGAATTATCAGTTGAAGTAGTGACTGTTCGGTCTGTATCCCTCTCCAGGACTACTGCTTGGGTTGTGTTACTTGTAGCAGTGTTAACCTGAGTTTCTACCTCCGAAGTAACTACTGTGACTGGTTTTGGTAAACTGTCATCAGATTCAGATATCTTAGTTACAACTTGGACAGTAGTTGATGGGTCTGATACCCTTCTTTCCTCAAAAGCTTCAAACTTAATTGTCCTT
>JBCDJM010000383.1:0-6218 GCA_038747755.1 Cyanobacteria bacterium P01_H01_bin.35 | reverse complement strand
GTTTGAGTTTGCTGAAGTTGAGACTGAGTAGATATTAATTGTTGGGAAAGTTCGTGTTTCTGAGATTGACTATTTTCTAATTCTGTTTGAGTTTGCTGAAGTTGAGACTGAGTAGATATTAATTGTTGGGAAAGTTCGTGTTTCTGAGATTGACTATTTTCTGATTCTGTTTGAGTTTGCTGAAGTTGAGACTGAGTAGATATTAATTGTTGGGAAAGTTCGTGTTTCTGAGATTGACTATTTTCTAATTCTGTTTGAGTTTGCTGAAGTTGAGATTGAGTAGATGCTAATTTTTGAGAAAGTTCGTGTTTCTGAGATTGACTATTTTCTAATTCTGTTTGAGTTTGCTGGAGTTGAGATTGTATTTGCTGAAATGTTGCTTCAAATGAAATATTTTTTTCTACCTCATCAATATCTACATCCCGAAAAACTGGGGTGCTATTCCAAGGTTCAAAAGGTATAAGTTTTGCTGTGGAAAAGTGGGGGCGAAAGAAATATTTTCCTGCTTTATTGAATAGACAAGCAGCAAAAGCAAAGGGAGTATTAGAAATAGCAACAAAATCACATTTACTCAATAAGAAAAAATTCAGATATTCTAGATTAACCTCTACTTGTAAATCTCGAACCGTTATAGGATTATATTCAGCAAAATAAACTAGAGGTATTTCTTCTAAATTATCGCTGGCAATAAATAAAACTGGTTCCTCTAAAGTTTCCCATAAACCATGTAACCAAATTTTATACCATTCACTAGGAGCCACAACAGAATTATTATTTTCATCTAAGTGTGATTGTAAATGTAAACCGATGATAGTTTTGCCACGAGAGTGCAATTTTTCCCAAGCAATTTTTACTAGAGCTTCTATTTCTTCTACAGGTTGAAATAAAGAAGATAAATATTTTTTGTGGGTGGCATAATACCTAGTGTGATATAAAAATTCTCCCTGAATATCGACGTTTTTCCCAACTTCTCCATTACCAGGGAAAATTTCATTATTATTCTCAACAACTAAAGGCAAATATTCAGAAATTTCTCTATCTTTATGCCCAAATAATTCTTGACCTACCCATGCAGGAGTCTCTACAGATAATCCATTTTCTTGAGCATATATTTTTAAAAAAGCATACTGAAATATTTGATTACCTAAGCTACCATTTTTGCCAAGAGTAGACATACTAATTACTTGTTTTTTTACATAAAAAGCATCTCCCCAAGATGGGTGGAAAGGTTTTGCTTCTGCTACTCTACCAAAACCAGTAAGTGCTAAAAATTCATCAATTTTTTCTGCTAAATCACAACCTTCATATAGTTCCTCATAATTAACTTTGGTGTAAACTGCATCTATATATTTAAGTAGATTAGTTGCACCTTGTAATGCTAAAAGTTCTGCTCCTTGAATATCGAGATTGAGGATATTAAAATCTGTTGGAGATAACTCTAATTCTTGTAACAAAGTATCTAGAGTTTTTGACTCAATAGTAAGTTGCTCAGTTTCTTTAATATTAGGGTAAATATCTCGATAATGTTTCAACGGAAAAATGGAACTACTTTGCCCCATTGAATTGACATATAATTTGACTTTGCCATTTTGATTACTAATAGCATAGTTAACAGCTTGTACATCGATAGATGTTGTGGCGATATTTTTTTTCAACCTTTCAAATATTGTTGGGTTAGCTTCAATAAAGAGAATTTTTGATATGTCTAGAGTTTGATAAAGTTTAATATCTTTACCATCATAAGCACCAACATGAATAATACCTCTGGGGGTGACTGACTTTTGTAAACAAAGGTTCTTTAAATCTAATTTCATTCTGATTAATACTTAAAGAGTTGACAGTTCAGGAAAAAATAAATAAATTGAGATGCTCCGCAAAGAAATATTCAATATAGGGGAGAATAATTCTTGGTGCAAAGCCAGAGGAAGTAGATTGAAATAATTAACAATTAACAATTAATAATTAAGAATTATTTATTACTTCTTCTTATCAAGAAGAGTATTTGCTAAAAGGATTTTTTCTTCTTTTGATTGATTGGATATGGCGTTTTACTCCGCTTTTCATGTCGGCGAAAGCCGTTTAGCTAGCGAAAAACTTTCCGTTCCGGAATGCTACGCAAACATAAAAAACGTTTGCGGAGCATTCCGATAGGAAAGCTTTCTGCCAGCAAAACGCCATCCCATCCTAACAGAATGCTTCGCAAAAAACCGCTTTTTTCTCCATTAATGGAGAGGCTTTATACCTGAATTTTTCGGTAAACTTAAGCATATTTGTTTAGCTTAACCTCTCAAGGTATTTTTAATATTTAAGAGATTACTAAGAGGTATCTAAATTAGGATACTCTCCCAGATATATTGTTAATTATCTACTTGGTAAGTAGGAATGTCAAATTAAATAGAAAATAATTGTTCAGATAGGCAAAGATTAATAGGGAACAGAGAACAATAATTAAACAATTTCTCTCATCTCACTTGACACCTCCCTTTTGATGTTATATTTTTTCCCATACACTTACTTAATAATAAATACAGTATCAAAGATTATTTTGTCTAGAATTTGATTAATCAATAATTTTTCAATGTGGAATATATTTTAGCCTAATATACTAAAGAGTGAAAAAAATCCATATCCATACTTAACAGTGAATGTGTTAGAAAAACAGCAAAAAGCAGCAGAATATTTAGCTAAAGGTGAATTTGATGTAGCGCTAGCTCTATGTCATCAAATTATAGAGACAAAACCAGATTTTATTCCAGCTTATCAAACTATAGGAAATGCTTGGGAAACTCAGGGAAATTTTGAAGCGGCTCTGAGTTGGTATACTCAGGCATTAAAAATTCAGCCTAATTTAGCAGAATTATACAAAATTATTGGTAATTTATATTCTCGAAAAAAGCAGTGGGATGAGGCGATCGCTTGTTATGAAAAAGCCGTTAAACTAGAACCAACTTTAATAGAAGTATATGAAAAGTTAGGGGATATTTTTCAACAACGTTATCTGGAGAATTTACAAGTAGCACTGAGTAATTATCGTCTAGCAATAGAATATTCTCCTGGGGATGAAAGTAATTATCATAAAATCTTAGAAATTCAGCCCTATAATCCAGAAATATGTAGGCGTTTGGCTAATACTTTATTTAACAAAAATCAACTAGAGTTGGCAATTATTTTTTATCAAGTTGCTTTAATAACTGAACCAGAAAATCCAGAAATTCATTTTAATTTAGGTAAAATATTGGTACAACAAGGTTATATTGAGCAAGCAATATATGAATATCAACTTGCCTTAGAAATAGAGAAAAATAATCCAGATATTTATCTACAACTTGGCATAGTTTTGGCAAAACAAGTAAGGTGGTTAGAAGCGATCGCTTCCTATCACCGTGTTATTGAAATTAATCCTAAGTCAGATTTTGCTTATAATTATTTAGGAGAAGCTTTAACAAAAGTGGGAGAGTTGGAAGAAGGAATTTATATGTTTCAGCAAGCAATAAATCTCAATCCCACCTCACCTTTATTTCAGAAAAATTTGGGTGATGCTTTAGCAAAGCAGGGAAAAATAGATGAAGCAAGTGCAGCTTATAGTCGCGCCATTGAATTAGGATAAAAATATTAATAGGGATGAGGAGGGTGGAGAGTGTTGGAGTATGGGGAGATGCGGAAATTCATAATTATTTGTTGTAGTTGTGTAGAGGTAGTAATATTTTCAGAAGAAGTCGAATAAGCAAATAATTACTATTTTTGGGAAACCAGAGATTTGAAGTATTTTTCTGTTCAGCTTTTTCCTAGTTCCACCCTAAATTATTATCCTCAAAGCACTATCTATATATTTTCGTAAAAAGTCGAGTCGGCAAATAATTACTATTTCTGGGAAAGGAGGGAATTAGAGGATTTTTCTGTTCAGCTTTTTCCTAGCTCCACCCTAAATTACTATCCTCAAATCACTACCTATATATTTTCGTAAAAAGTCGAGTCGGTAAATCATTACTATTTCTGGGAAAGGAGAGAATTAGATGATTTTTCTGTTCAGCTTTTGGGAAATTCCACCATAAATTTTTTTCCTCAAACCACTACCTATATATTTTCCTAAAAAGTTGAGTCGGCAAATAATTACTATTTTTGGGAAACCAGGGAAGTGAAGTATTTTTCTGTTCAGCTCTTCGGAACTTCCACCCTAAATTACTATCCTCAAATCACTACCTATATATTTTCGTAAAAAGTCGAGTCGGCAAATAATTACTATTTCTGGGAAAGGAGGGAATTGGAGGATTTTTCTGTTCAGCTCTTCGGAACTTACACCCTAAATTACTATCCTCAAATCACTACCTATCCAATATTGGTATCTATTTTCCAGTCAGGCTAAAAAAATTAGTATATTCGGCGTAGCATTAATATCTGAAAGTTAATCTAATTTGTCTCTCGACTCTTCCCATTATCTTTGATTTTCTGATAATACTTTTGTGCAGTTTGCATCCAAGCTTTTACCTGAGATTCTAGCCAAGATTTTTCTGCCTCTAAAGCAGAATTTTTTTGCTCAAGATTATCCACCCAACAATGTAATTTCTGAGAATCTTCTTGTAGTTTAAATTTGCCTTGTTCGAGATTTTTCACCCAGGAACTATATTCATCAACCTCAGACTTGAGGCGATAATTTAGTTGCAATATTTCTTGTATTCTAGTGCCTAACTCTTCCACAACAATACCTAATTTTCCCGACTTACCCCGCCAACTTTCCAGTAATTCAGATAACTTTAAAGCCTCATAAAAATTTCCCATTTTCAAATAAGGATAAATTCGAGAATAACTTACCCATTTAACAGTTCGAGATAACACTTCGCTTTCCCAATCATTTAATTCTGAGTCTGATAAATTTAAAGTATCAATTAAATTACTACAGATTTGTAAATGTTCCTCAACCTGATAAAAATCATCAAAATTATGAGTTTTATTTCCTTCGTGCCACCGATAATATCCTAAGATTTCTTTGACAAAATATAAATCAGCAATCAAAGCAATTCTTAACCATAATTCTAAATCCGCAGCAAAAGCATAATTGTCATTAAATTTCCGACCAACTTTCTCTAAAACCTGTCGTCTTATCAATACAAAGGGACAACAAATAGGATTAGCTTCTCCTAAATTTTTCCTTACCCATTCTTCACCATTAACTAACCTATCCTCAGCATAATTTGCCCAATCCCAATTAAGATAATTATTCTCACCATCCACCACCATAATAGAGGAAGTAACTAAACCAACATTTTGATATTTGTCTAGAATTTTTACCTTTTGCTCTAAATTTTTTGGCAACATCACATCATCCTGAGCAAAGACAGTAATATATTCTCCAGAAGCAGATTCTAAACAACGATTCCAATTAGGAAAAAGTCCTAAGTTTTGGGAATTTTGTAAGTATTTAATTCTACTATCTTTCTGCAAATAACTGCTAATGATTTCTGGAGTATTATCAGTAGAGCAGTCATCAGAAATAATTAGCTCAAAATCTGTAAATGTCTGTTCAAGAATACTATCTATTGCTTGAGGGAGAAATTCTCCAGAGTTATAAGTAGGCAAAGAAATAGTAACTTTAGGAAAATTGTTTATAGGCATTTAATCTAATAGTAATATTGCATGAATAATGAATTATAGCAAAGGTAAGGAATCAGGAAAAAGGAAGCAGCAAGAATAAGGAAAATGTTATATATAGCAGTCGCCATTACTTTGAGAAAATTATTGCTACTCTCAAATTTAGTAATAGCAATAATTTAATTTTTGACTTTAGCTATACCAGTCTATAAAGAAGTTTATACAAAAAGGAAACGGTTATAATCCAGCTTCCTTATTTGTATAGGACTACGCAAATATATTAGGGCATATAGTCATTTTAATTTAGATTGAGACAAGTATTTGTTGCTATAAGAGAGTTTCAGCATAAAAAGTGTTCTATCCCACATTCCGCACGACAAAATGTAGTATGCAAAGATGGTAAAACTTGAATAAGTATTTAGACTCAAGAAAAAAAACCTCAAAGTGTAATTCTAGAGCTGAAAGTGAACATAAAAAAGAGGAGAAAATGTCAATAGAAGTGACTAATATAGACCACTTAGGAATAGTCGCAGGAATTATTGATGAGATGGGTATAGAACAGAAAATTAATCAACTATTAGGAGAACAATTACCAGAAAAAATAACAGGGGGTCAAGTAGTCAAAGGAATGG
>JBCDJM010000382.1:0-6259 GCA_038747755.1 Cyanobacteria bacterium P01_H01_bin.35 | reverse complement strand
GACGTTATAGTTTTGATGAATTTTCACCTATGAGAAATTTTCCTTCAGTTGGAGTAGGAATTTTTCTGTACTAAATTTTTCTCACTGCGAGTCTAAGACAAAGATATGATAAATTTCCTGTCATCTATTTTTCGGCAGTCAGAGAGAAAACTAAGACGTTATAGTTTTGACGAATTTTTAACGACGATAAATTTTCCTTCGGTTGGAGTCTGAATTTTTCTGTACTAAATTTTTCTCACTGCGAGTCTAAGACAAAGTATGATAAATTTCCAGTTATCTATATTTTCCAAAGCCTGAGAAAAACTAAGACGTTATAGTTTTGACGAATTTTCACCTATGATAAATTTTCCTTCAGTTGGAGTCTGAATTTTTCTGTACTAAATTTTTCTCACTACGAGTCTGAGCAAAAGTATTGCTTAATTTTTCACCAGACGGACAAAATTTTTCTTACCCACCCGTAGAACCTTACCATCAAGTTCTGCCGGAGAATCAAAAGTCAAATTCTGATCCGAAATACGGTCATCATCCAAACGTACAGCTCCCCCAGCAATTTTTTTTCTAGCCTCAGAGCTACTCTTACACAAACCACTAGCGCTAACTATATAAAACAACTTCGCTGGAAACTCCACAGAAGCCAAAGAAAATTCTGGCACTGCCTCAGTTTGACTCATATCTCCCTCAATCACCATTTTCACAGCCGTTTGTTGAGCCTCCAAAGCAGATTCCTTACCGTGATACTGAGACACAATATCCAAACCCAACAATTTTTGTCTTTCGCGAGGGTTCTCCGGCAAATCATCAAGAGGTAAATTTGTCAATAGTTCAAAATACTCTTCTACCTGGTCATCAGGAATTTTCTCCAATTTAGAATACATACTCAAAGGGTCTTCTGATAAACCTACATAATTTCCCAGAGACTTGGACATTTTCTGCACCCCATCAGTCCCTAATAAAATGGGCATTAACAGACCAAACTGAGTCTTCTTACCAAAATGACGTTGTAAATCTCGCCCCACCGCAATATTAAACTTTTGGTCAGTACCGCCCAACTCCACATCAGCATCTACAGCCACAGAATCATAACCTTGCATTAGGGGATAGAGAAACTCATGGATATAGATAGGATTTTCCTGTTGATAACGAAGGGCAAAACCTTCCTTAGCTAGCATCTGTCCCACAGTCATAGTTGCCAGAAGTTCTAGAATATTTGTCAAATCTAATTTAGACAGCCATTCTGAGTTGTAGCGAATTTCTAGTCGTCCTGGTGTGTCAAAATCCAATATTGGCCGGACTTGCTCTAAATAAGTTTTGGCATTTTCCTTTACCTGCTCTGTAGTTAACTGCCGTCGGACTTCAGATTTCCCAGTCGGGTCGCCAATTCTTGCGGTAAAATCTCCTATGATTAATACTGCTGTATGTCCAGCATCTTGAAATGCCCGGAGTTTTCTAACCGGAATACTATGGCCTAAATGGATATCAGCTCCTGTGGGGTCGATTCCCAATTTAACCCGCAAAGGACGGTCTGATTTGCTTAATCTCTGGATTAAGTTTTCATTAGGGTCTTGAGAATCTGGTTGATCTGGGAAAATTTCGCTGATGCCACGATGCAGCCATGTAAATTTATCAGTCATTATTGAGTATTAGTAAATCTATATAGTTTGACTTTGAAAGTCAAATTTAGTGGAGAAAATGATGAATAATCTTATTAGGAAATCGGAAAAGTTGAGCTACTCTGAAGATTTTTGTCCTCGTTCGGCCTATTGATAATTAGGAGTGCTAAGTAAGCATAATTTATTGATGTATAGCAATTAGAACTTAGCTATAGCTAGCTTACCAAGAAATAATAACTATTAGTATCTTAGGAAATAGAATAAGCAAACTTTTTGAATTAAAATATTAAACCCTAACAATAACCCTCTTGCTCAACAAAAAGTCAAAGAAATTCCAGTATACAAATAATCAACTTATCATCACTTACCTTTTGACTTTTGATCGAGAAATAATGTATCCCTATTGCCAGAGGTATTGATAACTGATAACTAAAATGACTTAATCTTATGCCATAAGTGTAAAGGTCTAATTACTAAACTCAAAAACCAGCAAATTTAGTTAAATAAATTAAATCAAAATGTCAACTAACGCTCTTCCAAACAAACAAACTAAAAAATCTAACTCAGAACCTTCCCCAGTATTCGAGTTTGTTCAATCTGTCAGTAAAGTTACAGCAGGTACAGTATTAGGCATTACCATGCTGACTAGCTCATTAGTTGCTGGTGGACTGGTAGGTTTAGCCATCAGTTTCCGTAATCTGCCAGATGTACGGGTACTAAGAAATTATACACCTTCAGAAACAACTCATATATACGATATTAAAGGTAGACCCCTGGCAAGTCTCCATGATGAAGCTAACCGAGAAGTTATACCTCTAAACCAAATTTCTCCAGACTTGAAACGAGCAGTTCTAGCGATCGAGGATAGTAATTTCTACAATCATTTAGGGATTTATCCTATTGGTATTATCCGTGCTTTTGTGGCCAACTTGGAGCGTGGTAGAACTGTTGAAGGAGGTTCTACCGTAACTATGCAGTTGGTGAAAAATTTGTTTCTATCTCCCACTGCCAAACTTAGTCGGAAAGTAGCTGAAGCAGTTTTGGCAATTAGAATGGAGCAAATTCTGGAAAAAAATGAGATTTTAGAATTATACCTCAACCAAATTTATTGGGGTCATAATCTATATGGAGTTGAAACTGCATCTAAAAGCTATTTTAATAAGTCTTCCAAGGATTTAACTTTGGCCGAAGCTGCCTTAATGGCAGGTATGATTCCTGCACCAGAGGAATATAGTCCTTTTATTAATTACCAAAAGTCTAAGCAGCGTCAAGCAACAGTATTGGCCAGAATGCGAGAACTAAATTGGATTACTGCTGAGGAGGAAGCAGAAGCTCTCAAACAACCATTATTAGTGGGTAAAGTTACTTCTTTTCGTCAAAGTAAACTTCCCTATATTACCAATGCAGTTATTCAGGAGTTAAGTGAGAGGTTTGGTAAAGATGCTGTTCTAAAAGGAGGAATGCGGATACAAACCACTATTGATATGAACTTCCAACGAATGGCAGAGAGAACTGTTACTGAATGGCATGAAATATTATATTACCGTGGACTCTATCGGAGTTGGGATAAAGGTCAATTAGCATTGGTGGCAGTTGACCCACGCACCCACTTTGTTAAGGCCATGGTTGGTGGGGCAGATTTTAAGACCAGTCAATATAATCGTGCTGTTCAAGCTCGTAGGCAACCAGGCTCTGCCTTTAAGCCTTTTGTTTACTATGCTGCCTTTGCTTCTGGTAGATTTTCCCCATCTTCCGTAGTTATGGATACTCCTGTTAGTTATCGAGATGGTAGTAGCGAGAGATATTCCCCTCGAAATTATGGTGGTGGATATTCTGGAGCAGTTAGTATTCGTAAGGCTTTACAGTCTTCTCTAAATATACCTGCTGTTAAAATTGGTCAGTCTGTCGGACTTAATAAGGTAATTGAGGTTTGTCGCATTTTGGGAATTAAAAGTCCGATGGAGCCTGTAATTTCTTTACCACTGGGTTCTGTTGATTTGACTCCTCTAGAGATGGCTGGTGCTTATGCCACTTTTGCTAATAATGGTTGGCATTCTGATACAACGTTTATTGTCCAAGTCACAGATACCAGTGGAAATGTATTGTTGGACAATACTCCTAAACCTAAATTGGTTCTCAATCAGTGGGCTGTAGCGTCACTTAATAGTGTATTAGTGGGAGTAATTGAACGAGGTACAGCTACTAGAGCCAAAATAAGTCGTCAAGCTGCTGGAAAAACTGGTACGACTTCTTCAGAAAGAGATGTTTGGTTTGTTGGTTATACTCCTCAGTTATCAACTGCTGTTTGGGTAGGTAATGATGATTATCGACCACTCAATTATGGAGCTACTGGTGGAACTACTGTTGCACCTATCTGGCGTGATTTTATGAATCAAGCCATGAGTGGTATGCGTAAAGAATATTTTCCTCCAGCATATAAGTTTGAGAGGCCATAGTTTTTTATAATTGAATTTGTTTAGTAAATATTGCTAAATTAACAACTTTTTGGCATTAGCTAGGCAAAGAAGTGAGATAAATAGTATTGTGAATAAATTTGAAGCTTTGATCGATTAGGCTTTTGAGAAAAATCAAAGGTTCCAAAAGTTTAATCAATAGGGTTTCATATGATCGCCCACTAATGCACTTTTTCAAGTCAAAAGTAAAAGTTAATGTGAATGAAGTAGGGAAAAAAAGTTAAATCTTTCCTATTGCTTAGTTTTCCACCCTCACCTTTAGAATTTTCGGATCAGACCATAAATAATTAGTATAGTAAAGATTTAAGAAAACTACTTCTTTCTCAAGATTAAATCAAGAAAGTAAGTAGCTTTCTTATCGACTTTTTTGTATGGTTTGCCGAACATATTAAATTGTGATTAATAAGCGGTTATTTGTTTTGATTAAATCAGGACTGCTTTTCCAATTCTGATTTCATTCTTTCTAAAGTTATATTCATTTGATCGAACATTTGTTGAGGAGTAATACCGAATTGATTTAACTGAGTTTTCAGTTGTTCCATAGTCATTTGAGCCATAAAATCTTCTGATAATTCAAATCGCTTCATAAAAATACGGTATCTGTCCATCATAGCTTCCATTTGATCGATATACATCTTTTTTCCTTCTCGGTCAAACTTGCCATAATTACTTCCTAGCATAATCAAGGATTGATAATCCTCAAATAGTTTTTTGGCTTCTTGTTGAACTACTTCTGAATCAAAGAATCCCATAACTTTCCTTTTTTTTAAACTCTATATTATATTAACTAAATTTTGATAGGCAGACAGGCTATAAATTTCTACAGACTGGAAGCCCATACCACATTTGACAATTATGATACTAATCTGAAGTAGTAATGGCATAATACCATTACTTACTTAAGTATAACATTAATTTTGTCCTAGCTTTCGAGCAAGAATAGTGTGGAAATACCCATATATTAGTTCGTCAAACCCGAAATTTTATTTATACCAATAAATAAGTAGTTTACACATGAGCTAGATACATTTTTTGTTTGCCGAAAAATCAAGGGATAAAGCCTTCTATTTCGAGATAAGGAAATATCCTATAACTTTTTTTCCCCTATCCAAGGGGAGGCTTTAAACCAGAATTATTGAATTATTAATAATTAATAATTTCGGTAAAGAAGAAAAACCTGACATAAGGTAAATATTTCCCCAACTTTTACGCAAACGATACCAGCGGACATGATATTAGATGGTAATATTGAAACACTTAAATCCTTGCTTAGGTAAAGTTTAAAGCATATATAAAAACCTTAAATATCCATAGTAAATGTATTTAATGCCTTGAAAACAAAAAAGATGATTGCTGACTGCTGAATGCTTACAAAACTATTAATATATTTTTATCTTTTCCTGATCAATTATCAGTAGTAAATGTATTTAATGCCTTAACAACAAAAAAGCTAATTACTGACTGCTGAATGCTTACATATCTTTTTCTCCTTTCCTTACTCATTATCAATTAATGAAAAGTAGGTTATCTTTCTAATAATAAAGTTACCGGACCATCATTCTCAATTTCAACTTGCATCATTGCTCCAAAAATACCAGTTTCTACCTTTAAATCACTCAATTTTAATTGCTCTACAAATAGCTGATAAAGTTGTTTAGCAACTTCAGGAGATGCGGAATTATCAAAAGATGGACGACGACCTTTACGACAATCTCCATAGAGAGTAAATTGACTAACTATTAACAATTCACCATCTATATCTTTAACAGATTTTTGCCAACGGTTATTATCACTATCCGGGTCAGGAAATAAACGCATATCTAAACATTTACGCACCATCCAATTTATTTCTTCCTCTGTATCAGTCGTGGCAATACCAACAAGCAAATTTAATCCTTTGCCAATTTTACCGACAATTTCTCCATTTACTTTTACCTGAGAAAAATTAACTCTTTGGATAACAACTCGCATTTCAGTTATAGCGCTAGGGAATAGGGAATAGGGAATAGGGAATAGTAAACTGTCAAAGGGTTTTTCCGGCTCTAGCGGAGCAAACAGGATTTAGAAATGTCCTAATCTTTGCTTTGACTGCTATATCAGCTTTTAGGGTTAAGCACTCAGCTTTTAAATATTTGAAAGCTGAGTGCTGAGTTCTATATTTTTCACCAATTAATT
>JBCDJM010000381.1:0-6281 GCA_038747755.1 Cyanobacteria bacterium P01_H01_bin.35 | reverse complement strand
GTCAATCCTCTTCTTTATAGGAAGAGGTAATTATTAATTATTAATTCTTAATTATTAATTGTTGAATAGGATATTTCCTCATATTCAATTCCGTTCAGGTTTTTCTGGAGGTAATTATCAATTATCAATTATCAATTATCAATTATCAATTATTCATTAATTTCCTACTCCCTTACAAAAACAAGAAACCGAGTTCCTCAGTAGAGAAACCCGGTTTCTATTATTATAAATTAAATCACTCATCAGGTTCTATGGTACTGGTTAGTCCATGATTTTTCAAATTTTCGCAGTAGAACTCAGCAGGTTCTAAAGCACAGACAATTACCAATCCAATACCATTAGAGTGAGTTTCCATCATAATACTAACAGCTTGGGGTTGAGTTAAACTTGGAACAGTCTTCATCAATACCTGCACTACATACTCCATACTGTTAAAATCATCGTTATGGAGTAAAACACGATAACGCGGTGCAGTTTTGCGGACTGTCGAAGTGGTAGGTTTTTCTATAGTCTCTACAGACACTATTCTATCCTGCTTACTTAATCAAACTAATACATATTATTATATATATAACATAAAACTTAATATTTTATAGGTGAAATAAAAAATCCGATTTTTTTGTCATCTGACTTTTTTATTGTAACGTTTGACTCCAGATTTTGTTAAACCTACTCAAGACTAATAGACATCTCCAGAAGAGGTAATTAGGGTTTGCTGAAAAAGTCTTTTTTTAGGAGTAGGGGAGCGGGTGAGTAGGTAGGGACGTTGCATAACAAAAATGCGTTTTCGTATAGGGAATGCTCCCCAAACATATCGCGCAACGTTTCGCTGTCGCGACATATAAAGCGGAGCTTTGCGTCAGCAAAACGTCCGTACGGAAGTAATTTTTTAGCTCAACTATGCGCCCAAAATCCTAACTTTTTGATTTTTCGGGAACCGTGCATAAAGCAGCTCAAAACTAGGTACTTTTTCCAGTTCTAAAAATGCTAAAACCTTTATTTTTCAATGCTTTGAGATTTAATCAGTAGAGCAATAATTATTAATTGTTAATTATTAATTATTAATTATTTAAGCCCTACTGCCTCTTTTTCAGAGATATGTAATAATTTCCCTCCTAAGATTTCCCTGCTAAGATTTACCTGCTAAAATTTATAATTGTAGGAATATGTTAGGAAAAATATCAATCCAGCTTTGCCCATGGTTAATGGCCCAAAAGCAACTCAAATAATTTAAAAGAAAATTATATATGAAACGTAGAACTCAAACCACCAGCCAACCATCCAGATTCAATTATGCTACTCTGGCAATTCTAGGAGGAGTATTTGTTTTGGGTATTGGTATTGGTATTGCCTTTAGCTCCACTGCTAATTTTACCCCACAAAACGTGGCCTCTCGTGAATTTATAGATCGCAGCGTACCTAACCCCGAACTTTGTGTACAGTTTGGAGCTAGTGCAATGGTAATGAATATGCGCGTTTTCTTGACTTTAAATCCTTTTAATGTATATGTATCTCAGCCTGGAATAGAACCAGGATGTGTTATCCGCAGAAATAACTGGGCAATTTTAGAACAAAGAAATTTAGTTAACAATGAGCAAGTCCGTGATTGTAAAAATCGGATGAACACCTTCGGATATACAGGAAATATCAACGATGAACCAGAGATTGATTGCGTTTATCAAAACGACAATGCTCAAAACCTATTCTTGAAAAATCAACTAGGACCGGGGTTTACTCCACCTGAAAATAATAATTTCTAGTTTATAGGGAATAGGGAATAGGGAATAAGGAATAGGGAATAGGCAAAAAATATTTATTTCCTTTGACTACTTCCGTCCCTATTAATTAGAAGTACCCCTAGTCCCTATTCCCATTACTTGAAAAAAACACCCACCTCAGCAACCCCCTTTTTTCAATTCCTAAAAACCGCTAATATCATAAAATCTAGATCGTGGTAAATCTTCAACCACACGCACTTCTACAATATGCTCTTCATCTAGAGTAACCGAACGAGGAGAAGCAAGAAGAACAGTACCAGCTCCAACTGCTGCCCCTGCTAAGAAACCAAAACCCGAACCAGTTAGGAGTAATAATGCTAAACCCCCACCAGCACTACTAGCAGCCAAAACCTTTTCATTAAAATCAGGGTGTCCTCGGAGCAATTTTGATTCCGCAGCAAAAGGGATAAAACGACCATTCAAATATATTGCTCTGACAATAAATTGACTACCATGACTATCGGTGTCAAAACCACCCACTACAGGTGTTTTAGCTGGTACGATAATTCTACCAGATTCATCAGCGATCGCCTCTTCCAGAAGCAAAACTTCCTGTGTCTCAATACCCCGTGGTAATGTAAATTCTCCAGTAGGGAAAATTAAACCTATTACCTCTCCTTCTTCAAGTAAAATAGAAGTATCATCTTCAGATTCGTTGTTCCGCGAAATTCCAGGTAAAGGATCTCCAAAAGAAATCACATCTACTGATTCGGTAGTGCTATAGTTTGGTTCTTCTTCAGGTTCAGGTTCTGGGGGTGGTGGAACAAAACTATCTTCAGTTTCTTTAGCTTCAAGTTGTGGTACTTCTCCAATTTCAGAGGGTTCAGTAGCAGGTTGTCGATCGCCCAAAGCATCTATTAATGGAGAACTGACACCATCTGGTTTGTCAGTGGGAATAACCAGGAATGGAATAGAAGGATCTGCCGAAGGTGGGGGGTTTGGTAGAGGAGACTCATCTTTTGGATCTGTTTCTAGAAAACCTACCCTATCTTCTTTTGATTCAGTAGGAGGTTGATTATCTTCTTCAACAATAGATGCCGAATTTTCTACTTCTGTAGCTTCTGTTTCAACAGAATTTTCATCTAAAATCATTTGCTCTTCCGCTGCTTCTGATATTTCTCCCTCACCCAGAAGTAGACGCAACTGCCAACTATTTTCTTGTGGTTCAACCTGTTCTAATTTTACTTGTTTAGTAGATATAGCTAACTCTGGAGCAAAATCGATAACAACTTTTGCTTGTTGTGGTTGCTCTTGAGAGAGACTAACTCGACGCACCAACCCTGCTGGATATAATTCAGTCACATTTACACTAACTTCTGTATCTGGAATGTAGACAACTAGACGAGCAGGTTTACTTTCAACAGAATAACTAGGAATTGTACCTTCTGGGAGAGTAAACTCAAGTTGATTATTATCTGGGTTAAAAAACCAGTTTGTTAAGAAAGCTGCTAAAACTGGCCGAGGAAAACTAAAATTTATTGCCAGGGTTCCCACTAAGCTAATAAATTTGAATAGAGATTTTAATTTTGACAGATTTTTTTGATATTGATTTGCCATTAAGCTAACTCCTCACAAGACCACAACTCTTTAATTATTAAGCTACAATTTATAATTTATAAAGTTTGTAAAATTGGACTAAAATACAACATTCTCTAAAATAGATTAGACAAGCTTCAGATTAACATAATAATGGTAAAGGAGGCAAAGTTATGGAAACATCGACAATTTATTTACCACCTAGGTTAGAATTAAAAATTAATCTCACCCAAGAACAATTTTGGCAACTTTGTCAAGAAAATAAGGATTTAAGATTTGAAAGAAGTGCCGCAGGAGAATTAATTATTATGCCACCTACAGGAGCAAATACAGCAGAAAGAAACTCCGATCTAAATTTTCAACTAAGAGCATGGAACCGTCAAAAAAACCCAGGTAAAGTATTTGATTCTAATGGTTGTTTTCAATTACCAAATGGGTCTGACCGCTCTCCTGATGCTTCTTGGGTCAAACTTGAACGTTGGAATAGTTTAACTATTGAAGAACAAGATACGTTTGCACCTTTATGTCCTGATTTTGTGGTGGAATTAATGTCTCCTAGTGATACTTTGCCAAAAACACGAGAAAAGATGTTGGAATATATAGAAAATGGTGCATTATTAGGATGGTTAATTAATCGAAAAAAACGAGAAGTAGAAATTTATCGCCCTCAGCAAGAAGTAGAAATATTAGTAAATCCTGAGACTGTTTCTGGAGAAAATATTTTGCCTGGATTTGTATTAGATTTAGCAACTATTTGGTAATATAGCTATTAGCTATCAGAAGTCAGCTTTTAGCTGTTTGATCAATGCAGAAATCGGGTTGATTGAGGAAATTTTATGATTAAAAAAACAATAGCAATAAACTCGTTTTTTTAGACAGAAACCGGGTTTATAAAGGAAATTTTGTGATTTAAAAAGCAAGAGTAATAAACCCGGTTTCTCGTAGATGTCTATTGTTCAAAACAATGATTTACCGTAGAAACCGGGTCTCTTTGCGTAATATCAAATCCGGATAATTACTATAGCTTGCGTCATTGCGACGGTCACTGCGTGGAAGGTTTGCGGAGCATTCCGGAACGGATAGCAATCTCCTAAGCCTTTGAGATGGCTTCCTATCGTCGATAGGGACGACTGCAACCGGATTTTAGATAAGTCCTATATGCTGCCAAAAAGCAAGAGTAATAAACCCGGTTTCTTTTTAAGATTTGGTATAGAATAGATAAAACAAAATTAATACTAAGAAAAAAATGGTACAAGCACCAGTAAAAATTCAAACTACAGAATTAGCAACATTAGCAATAGACATAATTCGTCAGTCAGGATGTGAATATGGGGATATTCGGTTATGTAGTTACCGTTCTCAAAATTTGACAGCTAGCGATCGCTCTCTTAAGCAACTAGAAGATAAAGTTAGCTCTGGTTTTGGAGTCCGAGTTTTGCTCAAGGGTGCTTGGGGTTTTGCTGCTAGTCATCGCCAAACACCTGAAGAAATAGCTAGAGTTGTTGCCTTAGCAGTGGATATTGCTAAAGGTAGTCGTCTATCTCAAAAAACACCCGTACAGTTAGTACCCGTAGAAACCTACCGCGATACTTACGTTACTCCTATCAAAATCGATCCGTTTACTGTTCCGATTCAGGAAAAGGCAGAACTACTTTTAAGTTTGAATGAGAAATTATTAAGTTATGAAGAGCAGGGGATTAAAAAAGCTTTTTCTTTTCTCAGGTTTACCAAAGAAGAGAAAATATTTGCTTCTACAAATGATTCCCTAATTAATCAAACAATTTACCGTAGCTATCCGGCGTTTAGTTGTACAGCTATTGCTAATAATGATGCTCAAAGTCGTAGTTATGAGCGACCTCCTTTGAATATTGGATACGAACATATTAACCCTACCAATTTATTCAGTCAAGTAGAGCGAGTTGCCAGCGAAGCAATAGAAAAAGTTCATGCTCCCAAGGGACCTGCCGATATTCGTTCCACTTTAATTTTAAAGCCAACGAATCTATTTTTAACCATTCACGAATCAGTCGGACATCCCACCGAGTTAGACCGAGTTTATGGTTATGAGTCTAATTTTGCTGGTACGAGTTTTGCCACTACCGATAAAATGGGCAAACTCCAATATGCTGCCCCCTGGGTTAACTTTAAATGCGATCGCATCCAACCAGGAGGTCGTAGTACAGTAGGATATGATGATGAGGGTGTCAAGTCTCAAGAATGGTATGTAGTTAAGGATGGGGTATTAGTAGATTATCTCACAGATAGGGAGACAGCTTATCGCTTGGGGAGAGGTAGTAGTAATGGTTGTGCTTATGCCGACAGTTGGTCAAGTATACCTATGGTGCGCATTCCCAATTTGGGATTAGAAGCGGGTGCAGATGGTGGAAGTCATACTGCAACTTTAGCAGAAATGATTGCCGATACCGAGGAGGGAATTTTAATAGATGGTATTGGTAGTTTTTCTATCGATCAACAACGGCGGAATTTTCAATTTGGTGGGGATGCGTTTTGGCAGGTGAAAAAAGGTAAAGTTGTGGGAATGTTGAAAGATGTGACTTATCATTCTATGACGACTGATTTTTGGAATAGCGTCGATGCTGTCGGAACTGCTGCCGAATGGGAGCAGTGCGGTACTAATATTTGTGGGAAAGGGGAACCGATGCAGATAGCGCAGATGACTCATGGTTGTGTACCAGTGAGGGTGCGGGATATTTTGATAGGTAGTGGAGCCGGTTAATTTCAGTTATCAGTTTGTAGTAGGGCTTCAGCCCGATAAATCTAACTGGAGCTAAAACCCTACTACAAGCTTTATTACATGAAAGATGATTATAGAACCCATTTGGGATCTTTTCTTGAAATACAAAGGCTTCAGAAAAGCCGTTTTAAGGAGCCTAACAACTATAAGAGTTCAGAAGACTGAAAAATTATGAAAAATGACTGCCAGAATCATCAAACCCAGATGGGTAT
>JBCDJM010000380.1:0-6307 GCA_038747755.1 Cyanobacteria bacterium P01_H01_bin.35 | reverse complement strand
GAGGAAGAATTCTGTCTACATTCATAAAAAAGTGTATTGAAAAATACTCTTTTCTCGTGAAAAAGCCGATTCAAGACTTCAACATAACTTGTCTATGTTGTCAAGTTTTATGTTAAGAAAGATGTTTATAAAGCATAGCTTATTAAGGGGGATTTAGGGGGATCAATAACTTCTCAAACAAGCTCTAAGTATATATAGGGCTAGAGCCATTATACAAACAATTGAGCAGGCATAATTCACTCCAACTTTACAACTTCAACACTTGATATTGCACTCCTGTTTCAAAAATTCTTACCCCTCCACCTTCAGCAACAGTTTGTCTTAAAGCTTCAGCATTACTAACAGTAACTCCTGCCAAATAATCAATCCCAAATTCCTTTAACTCTGCTAACCAAGGCATAGTTGGACCCATCAAAACTAACTGAGAATTTTTTGCTAACTCTACTAACCGAGGAAAAGTTTTATTAGCAATAGAAGTCGCCGTCAAAAATACCCAATCCGCCTCCGGTAATAAATATTCTGATGCGGTGTCAGGAAGATCGTCCGCTCCCGGTTGCCGTTCGATGACAGTCATATCCATCTCATTCTCATAACGAGATAACCGGGGATATCTACCAATAATAACAACTTTTTTTCCACGAATCATTGGTAGAAAATATTCAAATACTGCCAAATTTCCCGGTCCGTAAGGAGATAAAGGTTCTGCTTGAGTCGGAAGTATGGATCGCCCATTTATCTCTGCATTAATAGCTGCCATTCCCACAGTTGCCTCAAAGCTATTCCAAGACCGCAACCAGGACGCCAACTCTTTCACAGGTTTATTAACCAGAGTTCCCGACCAAGGTAATGTGCGTGTAACTGTACCCGGACTCATACATAAACCAATACTTTCAGTTTCACACAAAGTCCAGGTTAAACCTATTAATATCTCTTTTATGGGAGTATTAGTGTTGCCATAGTCTAACAACAAATCGTATATTTCTTTTGGATGCACCATAGTCATTTCACTTATTAGTTATCAATTCAGTAGTAGACTGTTTCATCTTAAATGTTGCCATATAAAATGGCGTTGCACAATCAGGAATGATAACACCTGAAAGTAGATATTTTTGGATAATTCTTTCCTCAATAGACGTTGCCAGATAGAAACAGGAATAGAACAGATAATCATAGATTTCTATAGATTATCTTATGTTTCTAAGAACGGACTTATTCTTTAACAGCAGATTGACTGGATACAGCGAGATAAAGACCCAGCAAAATCGCAAAAAAAGCTACCCAGTTAAATAAGGTTAAGGCTTCACCAAAAATTGCCCAAGCTGCTATGGCAACTAGAATTGACTCTAGTAAAAGAACTAAAGCTACAAATCCAGAGGAAAACTTTTTGAGACTATAAGCAAGAAACCCCTGACCTAATACTTGACCAACTATAGCTAGAGAAATCACAAACACCCACCCCTTTACCGAATCAGGGAAAAATCTATCTCCAGAAAAAAACAATATAGGTAAGCTTAACAAAGTTCCTAATGCGCAACACCAGGGAATTATAATTTTTGGGGCAAACTTAGTTCTGAGTTTTTCTACAGTCAGCAGATAGGCAGCACTGCAAATTGCTGCGAGGAAAGCTGCGATGTCACCTTCAACCTTGCCAGTATCAATTTGCAGATCCTCCAATGCAATACTGCCTACACCTGCGATCGCAATTATCATTCCGATCAGGAATTTGTTGTCAAAGCGCTGCCCCCAAGCAAGCCAAGCAAACAGGCAGGTAAATAATGGCTTCAGACTAATCAATACGGTAGATATAGCGACAGTGGTTTGAGTTAGAGACCAAGCCCATAAACCTTGGCTAGTAATATAAAAAGTAGCCATTGCCAAGAACAGCCATAAATCTCGACTAATGTCAAGCTTTTCTTCCAGGGGTTTCTGGTCGGAAAGTCGGTAGCGTAAAGCATTAACGGAGTTCCACAGCCCAAAAATAACAGTAGCGATCGCTACTCGGTCAAATACCGTCGCATTGGAACTGATTTCTCCTTCACTCAATCGGATGAAGATTGCTGAACAAGAGATAGCCAGTAAAGCGACAAATAACGACGCGATACTTGTGGGACTTTTTTTTTCTAGCTGTTGTGACTGCAATTGGGGTTGATTTGTCATTTTATGAATTATCAGCATTTGACGAAAGTGCTTTTAAAAATTATTTGATTAATGCGGCTTTGCGTCAAGGGGTGGTGGACTCCTACAGCTATCGCCTTCCCGCAGGTTTCCTCGATAGTAAAGTTGGTGGTGATCGTTGCATCATCCTACTCCCTACTCCCTATTTTAACGATTTATACAGAGCTTCCAACTTAGCCGAAACATCTGGCGGTTTAGCTGTAAAACGAATATAAAAATTACCATTTTCTGCTTTTTTCTCTAAAACTTTACCATAAACATCCTCACTTTCTTTTCCCTCCCACAAAAAATTAAGCTTAATATTAATCAAAGGTGGCGGGATATTTCCCCCTGAATGTACTCCCTGAATTTCTGCTTCTTTTTCCGACAACTTTACCAAACTTCCATCATTTAAACAGTCACTAACATTTTTGCCATCTAAAACTACATAATGTAAAGAAATCGCTTCTTTTAAAGGTAAATATATTTCCTCTTCTTTTGTCAAAACTAAATTATATTTACCACCAAGACCCCCAACATCATAAATAGTAATTGGCTTTTTAACTCCTTTTGGCATTACCTCTTTTTCACCATTAATTTTAACTATAGATCCTACTTCGTTTAAAGTAGTTCCAGAAATTAAAATTTGCCCTCCAGTAGTATAAGATTCAATTCGATAAGTTAAATTTACCTGACTGCCAACAATACCATATTTTGTCCGTTTACAAGAACCAATATTACCAACAACAACCTCTCCTGTATTAATCCCAATTCCCATTTCTAAAGGTGTTAAACCCCACTCTTTCATCTGTTTATTTATAGGTTCCATTGCTAACTGCATATCAATAGCACAAGCAATAGCCCTTGTCGGATCGTCTTCTCTAGTAATAGGGGCACCAAATAAAACTAAAATTCCATCCCCCATGAACTCATCAATAGTTCCGTTATGCTTAGTAATTACATCTGCCATATATCCCAAATAAAAGTTCAGAATTTTCACAACTTCTTCTGGTTGTAAACGTTCTGATGTGGCAGTAAAACCTCTGAGATCGGAAGTTAAAATAGTGATATTGCGACGTTCACCTCCTAACTTTAACCCTTCAGGACTTTCTAATAAAGTAGCCACTACTTCATCAGTTAAATAACGACCGAAAGTTTTGCGAATATCCTGAGCAGTACGAGCAATATAAGCCGTAATAATAACTGCTGATGTTGTCATACCTAAAAACGCGGGAACAACAGGCAACCACCAACTCCACAAAAAAGCAATGTAAGTGCTAGCAAACAAAACTCCACCAGCAACAAAAATCGTAATTACTTTCCAAATAGAAAAATAACTAACACCACCAGCCGTCCGCCATCTCCAAGTTGTTGCCGCTCCTACTGCAGACCAAAATAAAATCCAGATCCACTCGTAGATATCGTCCCAAGTCTTAATCATGGAACGACCATCAATAGCAGAACTAATCAGTTGACTGATAAAATTAGCATGAACTTCCACCCCACTCATAGGTTCTAAAGTTCTAGTTAAGCTACTACTGTAGGGAGTAGAGAATAAATCATTAAAACTTTCACCCACGGCCCCAATCAAAATAATGCGATCGCGCCCCCAGTCAGGAGGTACTCGGTCTTCAAGAATATCCATCATGGAAACAGTCTCAAAGTGGCGACTCGGACCTCGATAATTTAAAAGAATTAGATAACCACCTGCATCAGCATCTACATAACCACCATCATCAGCTTCAAATGGCTCTAGTATAGTTTTTCCGAGTTGATATATGTTATCATCCAGTGTCTTGGGACTAATCTCAAAATTATCTAAATAACGCAAAACAACCTTAGAAGCAAAACTCGTGACATTTTCCCCATTTTGAAGTGTGACAAATAAATAACCTCGTCGAATTCTTTTATCTGGATCTACTTTTAAATCATTAGAACCTGCCTGATTATTCTCTTCCAAAGCAGGTGGTGCTTCTATCACATCTCTTTGTCTGTCCCCCACTACCTTTTTAATTCCAACTATATTGGGGGTAGACTCGAAAACTTCCACTAATTCCTGATGACCAGGTTCGACAGGTAAATCCCGATAAATATCTAAACCAATAACTTTTGGCTCCATTGCTTTCAATTTTTTCAGCAATTTGGCATAAGTCTCATCAGGAAAAATTGGCTGCCCAATAGCTCTAACGTCCTCTTCATTAATACCTACAATAGCAATTCTATTGTCAGGATTTTCCAAGGGTCGCATCCGCATATAGGCATCATAAGCGCCCCATTCCCAAAACTGTAGTAAACCAAGAAAACGTAGTAGGATTACTAACCCTGTAATACTGGGTGCAGTAATCCAGACACCATACCATTGATTAAAAAAATGAGTGCACTTATTCCATAACATCGGTTGTTAGCACCTTTTATAAAAAAATAGGTTAATCTACCCAACTGTACTATGAAATCAAACTTAGAGCGCCCCGACCAAATTTATGGGTAGTTATTTATATAGTAACTCAATTTATTCTTCTTTTACTTTACAGCAGGATGCAAAAGGCTCAGAAGCAATTTCTTCTAATCCTACTGATTTTAATAGTTCCTCCCACTCTGTCGGGTTAGAAGTGCGTAAATCTGCTACAGTTGCGATTGTCTCACTCCAAATGTTCGCTTTTGCATATATCTCTGCTTGTTCAAGGGGAGTAGCATTTTTTAAGCTGTTTTCCATTTGTGAACTGAGTTCTACTTTTTTGATAGTTCCTTGAACAAATTTGTCAGCACTGCGATCCCAAGGGTCAAAAATTATCGCAAACCTCCATTTATATTCCTTATTGTTTGTCAGACTTACATCGTTGGGAACAGTAAGTTTCACAATACCAGAAGTACCAGAAACATCTAATTGATCATTTAAATAGATAGTGTTACCTGATTTATCAATTATTTCAAATTCTGCTGACTCTGCTTCGTGTTCAGGAATATAGACAAAAAATTTTGGATTACTAGCGATCGTAGTTCCAGCATTATCATCTCCTGGCATTAGAGCTATCAAGTTGCCTTTGTTAGGACCGCGAGTACCTCCACCACTGGTTCGTCCTGAAGGGGATCTTTTCCCACCTTCAAAGTCTACGCTAATTAGCAATTCTGGGATTTTTTCTGCTTTTGCTAATTGCCAACCAGAAAAAGTAACAATTATTGGAGATATAGCTAAAGCCAAAAGTCCCCAAGACTTAATGTTCTGCCTTCCCATAATCAATCACATCTCCTTTAATTACATAATTAAACTTATATTTGCAATCCTAGCATATCTATTAGACCTCTCTGGAAAAGAGGGAGTAGGGAGTAGGGAGTAGGGGGAAAGAATTGATGATTTATAGGGGATAATTGATTTGATTTTTGATTATCACCAGAGGTCTATTGATCAGTGTATTCACTTAGTCTATTTAGCTTATTTCAAGGGAAGTTCTCACGGTTTTTTTTTTAAACATCAGAAGTTTATATTCTTATGTTTATTATACCAATTCACTTTACAGCAGTTTTTATTTAAGTAGACCACCGTAGGGACGTTCCATGGAACGTCCCTACTAGATTTTGGTTGTGAATATGTGGTTCATCAATCTGAAAAGCGTTCTAAAGATGTCACAAATAGTTTCAAAAATCATCCGGTTTCTAGAATGCGGGGACTTTAAGCTAGACTTTTCAGCTAGGTAATTAATTACAGAAAATATTTAGTAGAAATTTCCCCTCTTAACAGGTAGGAATCCTCTATTTTTATTTCCTGGTATTTATTGCAAACTAGAATATAGTAGTTATGATAATTAATGAGTTCAAGAATTTAGAATTAAGAATTTAGAATTTAGAATTACCTCTCGTTGAAAAGAAGAGGATTGACGAACAGGAAAATTTTTATTTATTATCCCCTATCCAAGGGGAGGCTTTAAACCACAATATTTTGGTAAAGTATTTTTTTCTCTTTCCTATTTCCTATTTCCTAAAATTCACAATCTGTATCTCACCAATTATTAGAATTGCTATATATCATATAAATAATTAAAAAATTTAAGTCTTAGAGTTATGACCAATAAATAAGGTCAATAGCCTCCCCTTTAAAAGCTATCCTTTATAAGGAACTCGTGAAACCTTTGTAGGAGGGTGGGGAGAGGGGGAGGAG
>JBCDJM010000379.1:0-6342 GCA_038747755.1 Cyanobacteria bacterium P01_H01_bin.35 | reverse complement strand
GCTTTGTGGAGCTTAAAAATACTTCAATTAAAATAAAACGCTTATTGGCCGGGTATGGGGTGTAGTGCTTCGCACTACACCCCCCACTTTGAGTGGATTATTTATTCATTTAAAAAGTTTTGGAAATAGTTAAAAATATGATAAAAAAGGGTTGATAATTCAATAATAAAAAACAATAAAAATGAACATATTAGGTAATTATCAAGACCAAATAAAGCAGAGATTAAGTCCAGCTCAAGTTGAAATATTAAAAATATTGTTATACTTAATATCAGTGCATAAAATTGTACAAATATCCAAATTATCTGCTTATTGTCCCCTACCAATTCAATCTGAAAGTCGCCGAAAACACATACAACGATTTTTAACATTAAAACAATTAAGTTTACCTATATTCTGGTTTCCTTTAGTCAAAATTATGAGAAATACACTGCTTTTGTCTCCATCAGAATTGGTATTAGTTTTAGATAGGACTCAGTGGAAAAATATCAATATATTAATGATAAGTGTAGTGTGGAAAAAAAGAGCATTACCTATATACTGGAAAATTTTAAGTCATCAAGGTGCAAGTAATCTAACAGAACAACAAGCAGTAATTCGTCCTATTTTAAGATTATTGAAAAAATATCAATTAATTTTAGTAGGAGATAGAGAGTTCCATAGTATACATCTATCATATTGGTTGAAAAATTATCGTCAAAAACATATATACTTTGCATTTCGACAAAGAAAGACAACCAAAATAAAGCGTGGTAGTAAATATTATCAACTACAGCAATTAAAAGTAAATATCGGTTCCAAAAAATTATTATTAAACCAAAAAATTACCAAAATTAAGCAAGTAGGTCTCCGCAATTTGTTGATATATAAAAAGCGCCAAAAAAACCAGAAAAATCTATCAGAAACCTGGTACATTATTAGTAATTTATCGTCATCAGATAAAATTAATAAAGTATATAGTCAAAGAATGGGAATTGAAGCCATGTTTAAAGATTGTAAGAGTGGAGGTTACAATCTTGAAGAAACAAAGGCAAATGAAACGAGGTTAAATAATTTGATTTTACTGATAGCTATTTCTTACACAATTAGTTCATTTAAAGGGCAAAAAATCAAAAATCAAGGTATTCAAAAATATATATCAAGAAGGAATGAAAGAGGTAGGATAGAGAGAAGGCATAGTAACTTTTGGATTGGATTATATGGTGTTTCTTGGACATTTTATTATAATTTTATTCAAGAATGGGTAGAAAATTTAATGAGGTTAAATTCTCATAAGTTACCCTGTTATCAAAAAGGAATTAAAGCTATGTCAAAGATTAATACCTTGCACAATAGTTGATTTTTTATGATTAATTAAAATTTAAGATATGACTTTTTTTCTAATATTGTTGGCTATTATACTTGAACTATTATTCAACCAAAATTGGGGGTGTAGCGCTCGCACTACACCCCTTCCATTCTCAATAAGCATTTTCTTTTTGTTGAAATATTCTTCAGTACCTGAACGCAAATCCCTCTATATATATAGTTTTCAACTAGCTTGTCACCCCGTGAGATTAAAAATACTAAATCTCAAAATTAGACGTTGCTGAAATGTAATGGTTAGTAGCTGAAAGTAAAATCGGAAAACTTATGTTTTTCGTTGATACTTAATCTAAAAATTATTACCATTCAACAATGCCGAAGATTAATTATCAATTTAAAATAATAAATACAACAATTTGAAACATGAAAGCTCAAAATTAATTCTGGGCGTTGGTGAATAAAGGTATGAAAAGAAAAATTGAACAATCTCAAATATTTCTTCTTCAATAGTTTATTGGACTTTGGACAAAAATAAAAATAGTTAGCGTAATATTTACGCTAACTAAGTGGGAGCAATATCTCCCTATCTCCAGTGAAAAAATCACTGAAAAATGATAATAATTAAGAGTTGTCGCTGACTCTTTACGAAACTTTTAGTTGTTTTTTGGAATTTTTTTGCCCTTTTTGATAACTTGATGACGAGTACGTGGAGTTGTTTTATACCCTTGAATCCGTCCAGAAGAATAACCTCGACGTTTGGGAGATTTAGCCATTGTACCCAAAGTCGAAATTATTCGCTCAAAGTCTCTTTGAACTAAACTGGGAGTGATTTTAACTAATTTATTACCCCTCAAATACTGTTCCCAATGCCGAGGTAAAGCAACCGTTAAATTCCTCGCAGCCCATAAATTGACATAAGCAATTAATGTTAATTTAAACCAATTTTCTTCATGGTCAATATCAGGAGTTGAATAAGCTGTCATCAACAGTCTTTGTTTACCAAATCGGAAGAAATGTTCCATGTGATAACGTTGTCGATAAGACTCATAGCAATCAATTAGACTTAACTCTTCACGGCGAGAGCCAATCACAATTAGCCACATAGGTTTCCAGATCATATTACCAAGTTCATTAGTAACAGTAATTCGTAGTAAAGTAAAAGGGTGACAGTTCATTTTATAGGTTTTAGTTCCTCTCATTAACATCTGATTCCAAGCAGATATTGTTACCGTCATTTGACGAGATTTTTTTGTGGTCAAAATGGATTGACTAACTTCATCACATTTAGGCCAAGTTTTCTCGTCTTGGAGGTCAAATTTATCTCCATACCAACGAGGATGTCCAGAGTTTTTTTTCTGATATTTTTCCCTGATAAATTGACGGTAAAAGACTCGATTGCTTCTCACTCGTGTCACGGTAATTAAGTTTTTTTGCTTCACTTGTTCGCCGATAAAATCTCGTTGACTATAGAGACTGTCAGCAACTAAAACTGATAACTTTTTTTCCGACTTCAAAGTAGTTTCACAGATTTTTTCAAGTTGTTTATTGCCAATATTAATTGCTTTTTCTGACCCAGGAACCCTGTCTCCTAATAAGGGAATAGCCCAAGGGACATTACCAGTCGTAATCAGCTCTGGTAAAGCACAGACAACTGAATAACAATGCCCAATACTAATGGGTTTATTTCCTTTGATTGGATTGGGGTAATGGATAAAAGTTTTGTCGGCTAATGTGGGTGAAAATTGACGTGGATAGGGAGTTGTGTCAATTCCAAATAATTTAAAAGGCCGGGAAACTGGCTCGGGAATTGTTTGAGAAGTTGCCTAAACATAGAGAATTCAATTGCTGTGAGTAATTATCATCTTTTTGCTCAGGTAAAAACTCTTGAATTCCACGATATAAACTGTTATAATTTCGTCGAAATAAAGGATTAATAGATAGTTCTACTACCGAATTAGCGGTTCTGTTCGATGAGAGGGCATCTAGTAACTCTATGAGAGTTTCTTTTCGGGCCTTGATCCCATGATATAGATTTTCCCTCCAAAATAAAAACTCCTTGACGGACTGACTATTTTCTTGATTTTTCATTAGTCTTCACTAATAGCTAAATATGTTAGTGTAGAATATACACTAACATATTCTCTTTTAAATTCACTCTAATGTCTACAGAAAAATCCCAGAAAACTACTCAATCAGCGACCCTCAGGGCGAAACAAATTCAGGGTTTAATCCGCATTTATGAAGCAGAAAATTAAGAAAATTGAACGAGAAGGAGAGGTGGCTCCTCTTGATTGTCATATCATTCGTTATCAAGTCAATAGAAATCAGAAACTCTACTATTATTATAAATTACAATCTACCTCACCAATTTTTCCTATGGCTACTGATTCTCAGAAAAAAACTAAATATAAATATGAACGGAAAAGCCGGGAGTGAAGCTCATATTGATGCAGTAGAAAAAATGACTCGAAGAGATATTATTGATGAGTTAGAAAGGGTTGTTCATTCCCTTCAAGAAAGTTATTTGGATATCTGTTTTGGTGGAGAAACTGAACCAGACCCATCCTCGGATATTCAGGATGATAAATAAGGTGAGAAAGGAACATAATCCTAGGTTTGATTCTGTCTCTAAATCATCTATTTAATAGTTAGCGTAACACTTACGCTAACTATTTTATTTTTGTCCAAAGTCCAATAGTTTAGGAATTACCCAAAAATACAAAGCATACTCTAATTTACCAACGCCTAATTCTAAATTCTAAATTCTAAATTCTAAACTAACCTGCCATCTGTAAAAAGTGCATAATTCCCTCACTATCACCTGCGACCACTGTTTTCCTATCTTCGCCAACAGTACAACAGTAAAAACTATTCTCTCCAGAAAAACTCATCAACTCTTTTCCTGTCTCAATATCCCAGACTTTTACCTTCTGATCTGCTGCTGCTGATACTATCCGTTTACCATCTGAAGTAACTGCTACTGACCTAATAGTATTATTATGACCTAATAATTTTCGTAATTCTTTCCCACTATCTAAATCCCAGATTCTGATTGTATCGTCCCAGGAAGCAGATATAACTTTTTTCCCATCGGGAGTAACTGCCACTGACCAAATGCCATCAGTATGTCCCGTTAAAGTTCTTATTTCAGTCCCCGTGACTAAATTCCAAATTTTCACAGTATGATCGCTAGAACCTGAAATTACACATCTACCTTCGGGAGTAATAGCAACTGCATTTACCCAAAAATCGTGACCTGCTAAAGTTAATAGTTCTTCACCTGTTTGTAAATCCCATACTTTGAGAGTATTATCTTCAGAAGCAGATACTGCTCGTACTCCGTCAGGAGCGATCGCCACTGCTGATACTCCTTCAGTATGTCCTACCAATTTTGTAACTTCCTTACCTGTAGTGGAGTTCCATACTTTTATGGTATTATCCTCTGAAGCTGATAATACATGAGTGGTATTAGGCAACGTAGCAACAGACCTAACTCCCAAATCATGGCGAGAAATTTTTTGTACTACTGTACAAGCTACTAAATCCCAAATTTTAATTGTGTTATCATATGCACCAGAGATTATTTTTTTACCATCTGGGGTAATTGCAACTGCTTTCACCCATTCTGTATGTCCTGTAATTGTAATAATTTCAGAAGCTTTTTCTAAATCCCAAACTTTCAGGGTTTTATCCCACGAACCTGATACTATATATTTGCCATCGGGACTCACTGCGACGGCCCTCACCGATTCTGTATGGCCTTCTAAGGTATCTACTTCTTTACCTGTAGCTAAATCCCAAATTTTAATTGTTTTATCGTCTGAACCCGATACTATATATTTACCATCAGGAGTAACTGCTATTGCTGTAACTGAAGCGTTATGACCGGTTAGGGTAAGAATTTCGTGGTATGTAATTAAATCCCAAACTTTGAGTGTCTTATCTGCTGAACTTGATATTGCCTTTTTGCCATCTGGTGTAATTGCTATTGCCATTACACCAGCAGTATGACCAGTTAAATCATTAACTTCCTCATAAGTTACTATATCCCAGACTTTTAATATTTTATTTTTTGAAGCTGATATTGCTCGTTTGCCATCAGGGGTAACTGCTACTGCATTGATAATATCACTATTTCTCAGAGTACAAATTTCCCTATTTTCAGTTAAATCCCATATTTTCAAAGTTTTATCCCATGAACCTGATATTGCCTTTTTACCATCAGGAGTAATTGCTAATCCATATACCCAGGAGTTATGTCCAGTTAATGTACTAATTTCTCTACTGCTTTCTAAATCCCATATTTTTAATGTTGCATCCCAAGAAGCTGATATTAAGTGTTTACCATTAGGTGTAACTGCCACTGCATTAATTGAGTCATCATGCCCAATAATAGTTGTCATCAAAGCTGCATTTGGCGGAGTTAAACTTGGATGAATGGGGGACAACCAGGGAGTATTTTGGACTGCTTGAATTTGCTCCAGTAATTGTTGAATATAGGGTAGATTTTTATATTCTAGAAGTCTACCAAATAGTTGTACTAATAGTTGATTTTTATCTTCTTGTAGAATAGATCTTGATAATTCTAGACTTTCTTTAATTAGTTGTAGAGATTTTCTTGTTTCTGGAGGTAAGTTACCAAATGTTAATTGTTTTGATTCATTAATTAAATTATAGTCTTTGATTAAACTTTCTATTCCGAATTTTTTGTGATTAATTTTGGCTAATAAGAATTCAATATTTGTCAGAATTTGAGCATAATTTTCTATTTCACCAGAACTAGCATATTTTTTGGGTAAATTTTCTAGATGAGTTGTTTTATATTTACTTCCTTGATTAATTTTTCGGAAAAAATTGGGGAGACTATTTTGTTTGAAAGCTGACATATATAACCTTATTTGATTATCATTTTTTATCAAAGGTTGATGTTTAGATACTCTCATAGTTCTCCACTGAATTTTATAGTGTTAATATTTTTGGATCGGGTTTTAGGAAAAATTCAAGTTATTGAATAAATTATTATTCCTAGAACAAGTC
>JBCDJM010000378.1:0-6359 GCA_038747755.1 Cyanobacteria bacterium P01_H01_bin.35 | reverse complement strand
AACAGCCATCTGGGTTTTATGATTCTGGCAGTCATTTTTCATGATTTTTCGGTTTTCTGAACCCTTATATTTGTTAGGCTCTTTAAAACGGGTTTCCTGAAGCCTTTGTATTTTAAGAAAAGATACCAAATGGGTTCTATAATAAACCAGAAAATCTCTCACCAGAACAATATCGTCAACAAGTAGCTATCCTCAAACGCAAAGCAGAGCAATTAGAAGTAAAACTTTCTTCGGCGAGTAGAGTATTTGCTAAGACAACTGAACCAGTCACTATTGAAACAGTACAAAAGTTAATTCCTGCTGATGCAGTATTAATGGAAATTATGCAATATAAACCTTACGATGCCAAAGCTACAGAATGGAAACAACCCCACTACGCAGCTTACATCCTGCATTCCACAGGCGCACCTCAATGGTTAGACTTGGGAGCAGCAGCACCCATCAATAACACCATCAATGAATTTCGCAATAATCTATCACAACCAAATAGTTCCATCCAAGAAGTTGACCGTACCTTAGACCAACAGGTAATGGAACCCATCCGCCAAAAGTTAGGCAACGCCAAACACATCCTCTTATCTCCAGACTCCCAACTAAACCTCATTCCTTTTGCTGCTCTAGTCGATGAAAACAACCAATATTTAATCGAAAACTATAATATTACCTACCTCACCACCGGGCGCGACTTAATCAAACTTGAAATTGACTTCCCTACCAAACAACCACCAGTATTAGTTGCTAACCCCGAATACGACACCCCAGGCAACCCCACTTCTGTTCAACTCGTTGCTAATAATAAACGCGGTAACAAAAAATCTACTAGAGATTTAGGCAGTATTTTATTTGCTCCTGAAAACTTAAGTTTTGCAGCATTACGGGGAACAAAAGCAGAAGCAGAAGCTATTGCACCGATGTTATCAGATGTGACTTTGTTAACCGAGTCCAATGCGACAGAAAATGCGATTAAACAAGTAAATGCACCAGAAATACTGCATATTGCTACCCACGGTTTCTTTCTGGAAGATTTAGAAGAAGTTGCACCATCTAGCTTATTCGACAGGGGAGGTTTAATTGTCGAACCTGATTTTAATGCACCCAGGGTTCGAGTTGCACCAGAAAATTTAGAAAATCCATTGTTACGTTCGGGTATAGCTTTAGCAGGTTTTAATCCTCGTCAAAGTGGTAATGAAGATGGAGTAATGACGGCGTTAGAAATTGCTAATTTGAGTTTAGGTGGTACAAAGGTGGTAGTATTATCTGCTTGCGATACGGGTGTCGGAGATATAAATGTGGGAGAAGGAGTTTATGGTTTGCGTCGGGCGTTATCTCTTGCAGGTAGTGAAAGTCAAGTGATTAGTTTATGGAAAGTGGATGATTTTGGTACCAAAGATTTGATGGTGAAATATTATCAAAGGGTATTGAATAATGAGGGGCGTTCCGAAGCAATGCGACAAACGCAGTTATAGATGTTGGGAACGGAAAAATATCAACATCCTTATTATTGGGCATCGTTTATTCCTTCGGGAGATTGGCGGGGGATGGGCGATCGCTCTGTTGAATGATAACCTTGTAGGGACACACCTAAAAATGTAGGTTGGGTAGAACAACGTGAAACCGAACAGAGCGTTTTTGTTGTTGGGTTTCGGTTCCTCAACCCAACCTACGTTCATTCCATATAAAATGTAGGGGCGAATGGCCATTCGCCCCTACAGATAACGATTAACGATTATAACTTCTCTAATTTCGCTACCTCAAACCGAGTCTTCAAAACAGAATCAGGATTCAAACTAATAGAATCAATTCCCAAGTCTACCAACAATTTAGCAAACTCAGGATGGTCGCTTGGTGCCTGGCCACAAATACCAATCTTACGTCCGCAGTCGTGAGCAATAGTAATTGCGATCTGCATCATCCGACGCACAGCATCATGGCGTTCATCAAAAACGTCTGCCACTAATGCTGAATCTCGGTCTAAACCCAATACCAACTGAGTCAAATCATTCGATCCAATAGAAAAGCCGTCAAAAAATTGAGCAAACTGTTCCACTAAAATGACATTACTGGGTAACTCACACATTACATAAACCTGCAAACCATTCTTACCCCTTTCTAAACCATACTTAGCCATCTCTGCTAATACCTTCTTTCCTTCCTGGGGTGTGCGACAAAATGGAATCATCGGAATCACATTTGCTAATCCCATTTCATCCCTTACCCGCTTCAGCGCCACACATTCTAAACCGAAAGCTTCCCGATATTTGGGATGATAATAACGAGATGCACCGCGCCAACCAATCATTGGATTTTCTTCGTCGGGTTCAAACTGTTTGCCACCCAATAAGTTAGCATATTCGTTACTCTTAAAATCACTCATCCGCACAATGACAGGTTTCGGATAAAAGGCAGCAGCGATCGCTCCAATGCCATAAACTAGGCGATCGATAAAGAAGTCTGCTTTACGTTCGTATCCTACAGTCAACTCAGCAATTTTTGCCTTTTCGACCTCATCCGCCACTTCGTCAAAATTCAACAATGCCAAAGGATGCACCCCAATATGATTAGCAATCACAAATTCCAATCGTGCCAAACCCACACCATCACAAGGAATAGCCGACAACTTAAAAGCTTCCTCTGGGTTGCCAACATTCATCAAAATGCGAGTGCGAGTTTCGGGTATATCATCCAATACTGTTTGTACATCCTCAAATTGTAGCAAACCCTCATAAACTACCCCTACTTCTCCCTCAGCACAAGAAACAGTTACTTCAGAACTATTGCGCAATAGTTCTGTCGCATTTTCACAACCAACGATCGCCGGAATACCCATCTCCCGCGCAATAATGGCAGCATGACAAGTACGACCACCTTGGTTAGTAACTATGGCACTTGCTTTTTTCATAATAGGTTCCCAGTCGGGGTCAGTTTTGTTAGTAACTAATACCTCCCCTGCTTGAAACTCGTCAATTTTATCTGTATCCAGAATCACGCGCACATTACCTTGGTTGATAGCTTGTCCTACAGCGCGACCTGTTACCAAAACTTTCCCCTTTTCATGTAAGTGATAAGTATGGAGAATATTACTAGATTTTTGAGATTGTACTGTTTCTGGTCGCGCTTGTACTATATATAAACTATCATCGTTCCCATCTTTTGCCCACTCGATATCCATTGGGGTATAACTACCGCGCACTTGGGAATAGTGGTCTTCTATAACTACCGCCCACTGAGCAAGTTGTAAAATTTCATCATCACTCAAGGCAAACTGTTGTTGTTTTCGTTCTGGAACAGGTACGTTTTTCGTGGAGTTACCACCATCGTACACCATTTTGACTGCCTTGCTACCAAGGCGTTTGTTGAGAATAGTGCGGAAAGCTTCTCGGAGTGTTGGTTTAAATACTAGGTATTCATCGGGGTTAACTGCACCTTGGACGACATTTTCCCCTAAACCGTAAGCGGCTGAAATTAAGGCAGCATTTTTAAATCCGGTTTCGGTGTCAATGGAAAACATTACGCCGGAAGTAGCTAAATCAGAACGAACCATTTTTTGAATGCCAACCGAGAGAGCAACATCAAAGTGGTCAAAACCTCTGAGAGTGCGATAGGAGATGGCACGGTCTGTGAAGATTGAAGCAAAACATTTATGAGCTGCTTTGATTACATTTTTAATCCCATGAATGTTTAGGTAGGTTTCTTGTTGTCCGGCAAAACTAGCATCAGCAAGGTCTTCAGCGGTCGCACTAGAACGCACTGCAACATCTGTGTCTTTAGTGTAGAGGTAACATAAGGTTTCATAACTTATGGTTATCGCTTGTTCTAGTTCTGCTGGAAAAGGTGTATTCATTATTAATGCTCGCGCTTTTTTACCCCGTTGTTGCAAATTTTTGATATTTTCAACGTCAAGGTCTGCGAAAAGTTGACGCAGTTTTGCTTTTAAACCAGCAGTTTCCATGAAGTAACGGTAAGCACAAGTAGTGGTAGCAAAACCATTGGGAATGTTGATACCTTTGGGACTAAGTTGTTGCATCATTTCCCCTAGAGAGGCATTTTTACCTCCTACTAATGGGATGTCATTAATCCCTACTTCATCCAACCATAATATTAAAGATTTTTCTTTAGTAGAAGCAGTTCTTTGTTGAATGGCTATTATGTTTGTCATAGCTTTAATTTCTCCTAAAATTAAGCTGTTTCATAGCGGTACAGCTTTGAGATAATTTTTGTTAAATTGAGTTTTTCAGCAAAACTTAGATATTTTGGACTTTTTAGAGCAATATTATTAATGGTAATGAATCAAAATAATATTGATCCCTAATAAGTATTTGTTCTTTTTTGCTTTTTATTGTGCATTGGTTTTATTAAATTAAGTTTCTTAAAAAAGTTTTTTCTTATATTCATATATTAATTATTATTCCGGAAATCGACAAGTTTGTATCAGGTATGTACCTTAGTTACTGAAAGTAAAAAAAAAGGTCTGGAGTGGCTTATAGGTACTTATTACAAAAGGTTAAGCAATCTAAAAATGTCAAAAAAGGGGGGGGGTTTTGTTGCGACTAATCTGAGGTGAAAAATTACTCAAAGTTATAAGCAATAGGACAATTAACAAAATAAGGTGTTAAACACAACGATGGTGAATACCTTTTTTGTCATCTCAACTATAGTTACCTCATAAATTGAGATTTTTTTGTGTGATTTTACCAGGATAAATAGTATAATAATTACTAGACATATCTGTAAAAATTAGGAGAGCTTTCATTAATGGATAATGGATAATTGATAATTACCTCTTTTTTGCTCTATTCTATAATTCTCCATCTCCTGACTCCTGACTCCTTTGGCAAAAACCCTTACCTTTGCGGAGATACTGTTAGGGCTTCTATAGTGTATTTTAATTAATTAATAAATAATGAATAATAATTCTATTCAAACTGAAAAACTTAATTTTTGGACAAAATTAGCTTATGGTGCAGGGGATTTAGGTCCAGCTATTTGTGCTAATGTTCAAGTATTTTTCCTGCTATATTTCTTCACTAATGTTGCTGGTTTACCTGCGGGTATTGCAGGTAGTATTTTGATGATTGGGAAAATTTCTGATGCTATTAATGACCCAATAATTGGAGTAATGAGCGATCGCACTGTTCATCCTTGGGGTAGACGTTATCCTTGGATGGTTTTTGGTGCTATTCCTTTTGGTATTTTGTTTTTTTTACAGTGGATAGTTCCTACTACAAATCAATCAGTTTTATTCTGGTATTATGTAATAATTGCTGTTTTATTTAATCTTGCTTATACTGTTGTTAATTTACCCTACGCTGCTCTAACTCCAGAACTAACACAAGATTACAATGAACGTACCAGTTTAAATAGTTTTAGATTTGCATTTTCTATTGGTGGTAGTATCCTTTCTTTAGTTATTGCTCAATTAATTTTTTCTATTTTCAAAGATAATCCTATTCAACAATATTTAGTCTTAGGTATAGTCTGTGCCATAATTGCTGTTTTACCTATATATTGGTGTTTTTTGGGTACTCGCAAACGCACACTTTCTCATAAGATAAAACAGGAAGAAGATAATAATAATAATTTACCAATTGTTGAACAAATTCGTATAGCTTTTAGTAATGGTCCGTTTCTATTTGTCATCGGAATTTATCTGTGTTCTTGGTTGGGAGTACAATTAACGGCTTCAATTTTGCCTTACTTTGTAATTAATTGGATGGGGCTACCAGAAGCAACTTTTCCTCAAGTAGCGATCGCTGTTCAAGGTACTGCTTTAATTATGTTATTTGTCTGGAGTTTTGTTAGTAAAAAAGTTGGTAAAAAAGCAGTTTATTTTATGGGTCTTTGTTTATGGATAATTGCTCAGGGTGGATTATTTTTTATCCAACCAGGACAAGTTAGTTTGATGTATTTTTTGGCAGTAATGGCAGGTTTTGGAGTATCAACTGCTTATTTAGTTCCTTGGTCAATGATACCGGATGTTATTGATTTAGATGAGTTAAATACAGGGAAAAGAAGGGAAGGAATTTTTTATTCTTTTATGGTTTTTTTGCAAAAGGTAGGATTAGCTATTGGGTTATTTTTGGTAGGAATAGCTTTAGATATTGCTGGATTTATTGAAACTATTCCTGGGGAAGCTCCACCTGTTCAACCAGAGTCAGCACTTTTAGCAGTTCGGGTAGCGATCGGTCCGTTACCTACTATATTTTTAATAGTTGGATTATTGTTGGCTTATTTATATCCTATTACCCAGGAAGTGCATGATGAAATATTGTTGAAGTTGCGGGAGAGAAAACAAGAAATAGTCTAACAATTAATAATTAATAATTAATTATTAATTATTACCTCTTCAGCGAATTAATTTT
>JBCDJM010000377.1:0-6378 GCA_038747755.1 Cyanobacteria bacterium P01_H01_bin.35 | reverse complement strand
TTTTGGAATTTATTTAATCAAGCTTTACTAAGTTATGAGATTCTAATTCTTTTAGGCTTTTGTTTTTTCTACTTTTGGCGTTTCTTTGGGTTTAAAACTATTCATACAGTCTCAAGTTTAAGATGGTTAGGAAAATATACTATCAGCCGAGTAATTATTGGCATAACTATCGGCCTAATTTCTGGTCTATTATTCAGTCTTTTCAGGCATAATGTAAGATATATTAATCAGATTAGTCATACCATAATTAGAGGAGCAATGGCTGGATTAAGCTTAGGACTAACTCTAGGAATAGTTCGTGGTATGACAGGTCCGGGAATAGAAGAACTAACTATTCCTAATCAAGGAATTTTATTGTCAACTAAAAATGCTTTGATATTTGGTTTAATTGCAGCTATATTAATGATTTTCTCTGCTAAATTATTAGACTGGTACCTCATCGCTTGGTGTCAGTATGGGTTTATTTTCGGATTAGCTGTGGGAGGGGGAGAAGCTTGCGTTAAACATTTTATTTTACGAGTGATTTTGTATTTTAATGGTTATATACCTTGGAATTATTCTCGTTTCCTTGACTACGCCACACAATTAATTTTTTTACAAAAAGTAGGAGGTGGCTACATTTTTATTCATCGACTATTATTAGAACATTTTGCTAGAATGCCGTTAAAGTAAGAAAATTGCATTAAGATCACCTCGTAATTCTGTTCTTAGGATCGATTTTTAGATTAAATTTAATAACATAAATTTTTCAGAATTTGTATTAGCATATATTATCAAAAAAAAAAATAGATAAGAATATTTAAACACATAGAGATTGGAATTGAAAAAAAATTAAGATGGAATAGCTAATTTAGATTAGAAAAATAACAATAGTGGAAACACTTTTAATCCGACCTCAAGATATTGCCGAAGCGATTAAGCTAGTAGGTATTGATACACTAATGGACAAGACGATCGCTGGCTTGACAGAAGCTTTTAAGGAAGTTAATAGAGACCAAGGGGAACTGCGAACTCGTGCTGGATTCGTCAAAAAACCATCTTGTGCTTGTGTAGAATGGATGCCCTACATGAGAAAGACTGACCAATCTGTAACAGTCAAAGTTGTTGCTTATCAGCCAGACAATATCCAAACAATTGGTATCCCTACTGTTTTGGCAACGACGAGCCTTTATGACTTTAACAACGGTCATTTAGTTGCTCTATGTGATGCTGTCACCCTAACTGCGATTCGGACGGGAGCTGCCTCTGCTATCGCTAGCAAGATTCTAGCAAATCCTGATAGTGCTACTGTAGGACTGGTAGGAGCAGGAACACAAGCAGTCACCCAGTTACACGGGTTGAGTCGAGTGTTTCCATTACAGGAGGTATTGGTTTATGATATTAATCCAGATGTAGCTTGCTCATTCTCCTCACGAGTAGCATTTTTAGGACTATCAGTTCGGAGTTGTTCTCTAGAGGAAGTAGAGCGCAATGCCGACATTATTTGCACCGCTACCTCGGTTGATGAAGGAGCAGACCCAGTAATGACTGGTAAGAATTTGAAGCCTCACGTTCATATTAATGCTGTAGGTGCAGATATCATAGGCAAAACAGAATTGCCCCTATCTTTACTAAAACGGAGTTTTGTCTGTCCGGACTTTCCTGAACAAGCCTTGCTTGAAGGTGAATGTCAGCAGTTACAACCAGAGGAAGTCGGAACCAGTTTAATGGAGATGATTGAACGACCAGAAGAATTTTATCATTGGCGAGAACAGCAGACTGTATTTGACTCCACAGGATTGGCAATAGAAGACCATGTAGCCTTGTCAATTATGCAGGAGTTGGTACAAGCTCACGACTTAGGTCAGCGTGTGCAACTAGAATATTATCCCAACGATCCGTACAATCCCTACGAATTTATGACAAGTTCCGTGCAGCATCTGCCAACAGAACGACGAGAAGCACTGGCAAAAGTAAATTAAACAACAGAAAAGGAAAGGTGCGCGTCAAGTTAGGACGCGCCGAGCGATCGTCTATTAGTATTAAAGGAGGCATTATTCATGCAACTGAGCAGCGAACAATTACAGCATTATCAAGATCGAGGCTATCTTTTTTTGCCCAATGTTTTTGACCGAGCAGAAGTTGAAGTTATGAAAGCCGAGCTTCCTACTGTTTACGGAGAAAATAGCCTCGGAAAGATTGTTGAAGAAGACGGAAAAACGCTACGCATCGTTCACGGTTCTCATACTAAAAGTGACGTATTTAAACGTTTATCCCAACATCCCCGAATCATCGATCCTGTAATGCAGATACTTGGGAGTGCAGTATATATCCACCAATTCAAAATTAGTGCCAAGGTAGCTTTTGAAGGCGATATCTGGCAATGGCACCAAGATTATGTCTATTACAGAGAAGAGGACGGAATTCCAGAGCCAAGGATTGTCAATACAGCAATTTTTTTGGATGAAGTCAATGAATTTAACGCACCATTAATGTTGGTTCCTGGTTCCCAGAAAGAAGGTTTGATTAGCGTATTTACAGAAGAGGAACAGCATAACCAATATCAAGATGGACCTTCATGGATTTCTCGTTTGACAAGTAAGCTTCATTATATAATTAATAAGGAAACTCTTGAGAAATTAGTCAAGCAGTATGGAATTGTTGCACCAAAAGGAGCAGCAGGTTCAGTTCTATTATTTCATCCTAGTTGCGTTCATGGTTCGGGAGCGAATATGTCTCCCTTCGATCGCGCCCTAGTGATTATCAACTACAACAGTATTGAAAACACGCCAAAAATTCCGGTCAAAGAGCAAAGACCGGAGTTTCTGGCGAGCCTAAATTATACACCAATAGAACCTTTATCAGACGAAGTTTTGTTGGTATAGTACCAAACTGCTATTAAACCGCTATTAAGTTGATGATTTTTAGGTGGGGATCTGTTTGATCCGAACCTAGCTCCCTCAAACTAGCTAAAAGTTCGGTACAGACATTGGAAACCTGATATGCAAAGGATTTTATACGCATTAGCTATAATTTTGGCATACTAACATGGAGAAGAACCACAACCAAATCAAGGTGTGCGTCATTTTAGGCACGCGAACGCTCATTACTATTAGTATTTAAGGAGAAATTTTCTATGAAGCTGAGTAGCGAACAATTACAGCATTATCAAGATCGAAGCTATCTCTTAATACCAAATTGTTTTTCTGAAGCAGAAATAGATCGCATGAAAACTGAACTGCGGAAAATATATGCCCAGGAAACACCTAGAAAAATTCTTGAGGGAGATGAAAACCAGATACGCACAATTCTAGGTGTACATAGTGAAAACGAAATTTTTCGACGCTGCTCGCACCATGCTTCTATTATTGAACCTATAATGCAAATTCTTGGAAGCCAGGTCTATATTCATCAAAGCCAAATTAATCCTAAAGTAGCCTGGCAAAATGATGTTTGGATCTGGCATCAAGATTATGTATTTTTTCAGACAGAAGATGGTCTTCCCACACCCCAGCTAGTCATTGCGCTTGTTTTCTTGTATGAAGTTAACGAATTTAATGGACCATTAATGTTAATTCCTGGTTCTCATAAAAAAGGTATCGTTAGCGTTTTGAATCCAGTGACAGACAGTGAAACTGATGAGAGCGAAGAAGAATGGCATCGACATATTAAAACGAACCAGACTTATCATGTCGATCAAAAAACGCTTGAAAAATTGATAAATCAGTATGGTATTGTAGCACCCAAGGGAAAAGCAGGTTCGGTTCTATTTATGCACCCTAATTGCGTTCATGGTTCCAACTCGAATATGTCTCCTTTTGATCGCACATTATTCGCGATCAGGTATAACAGCATTAAAAATCTTCCACTTCCTGTGGAAAATCCACGTCCTGATTTTCAAGCCTCTCGCGACTATACACCAATAGAACCTTTATCAGATGAAGTTTTGTTGGTATAGTACCAAACTGCTGTTAAGTTGATAATTTTTAGGGGGGAGTTGCTTGATACGAATCTAGCTCCTTCAAAAAACAGCAAGTCTGTTTCTTTTTTCGGCCTTGGTGAATAGAGCTATGAAATAATTGCGAGAGTGTTATAATAAACCGGGTTTGTTGAAGACAAATGTCCGCACACGCATCGGCATCTAATACTTTCCCCGGTTTCTACAATGTCAGAAAAATCATAGCCACGCATCACCAACGCCCTTTTTTCTAGTCTAGCGATTTTATTTTGACTGGGGAGTGTCTTTTGAAAGTTATACAACAACAAACTTCAATTAAAGAGAACGTTACAGCGATTATCTCATTAGCTATTGCCATAGTAGCTTTATCCTGGATAGCAATCTTTTTTAGATTGTTGGAACAGGAAATTGGTCCATTTGCAACCGCATTTCATAGAGTTTGGCTTGCAACTTTTGTTTTGGGAGTATGGAATAGACTGCAAGCTCTACGTTACCAATTTTCTACAGATAATGTAGAGCAACAGCCTTATACAAGTTGGGTACTAATGCAATTATTAATAGCAGGAATTTGTTTTGCTGGCGATCAAATTTTGTGGGCTTGGTCTCTGACTCAAACTAGCGTTGCTAATTCTACTTTACTGACAAATCTAAATCCCCTGTGGACGACTCTTTTGGGTTGGTTGATATGGGGTCAGCACTTTGACAAGCGATTCTTAATTGGAATGGGAGTCGCTATGGTCGGAGCTTGTATTATTGGAATAGAGGACTTGCAAGTTGCTACTGGAAATCTACAAGGTGATGGAGTTGCCGTATTAGCTTCGATCTGCTTTAGCATCTACTTGTTAATAGTAGAAAAACTCCGAGAAAAATTTAGTGCTGAAACTATACTTTTCTGGAGTTCTTTATTTTCAACTCTCTTGATCTTGCCAATTGTTTTGGTCATAGAAGATCGAGTTTTTCCCTATTCCTGGCAATCTTGGGTGTTAGTAATTTTATTAGGTTTTGTCTGTCAAATTTTGGGTCAAGGGCTTATTAATTATTGTCTTAAGCGTTTGTCTTCGGCATTCGTTGCTATTAGCCTACTACTGGCACCCATAATTACTGCTATTTTGGCTTGGATGATTTTTTCAGAAAGCTTGAGTTTATTGAATGGCGCAGCCTTTGCTGTGGTTTTGCTGGGTATATATCTAGCCAAATCTAGCAACTCTGCTATAAAAGAATAAGTCTCTAAAGTTAGGGTAAATAATTGATGTATCTAGTGGGATAATTGATTTCCTGTTTTTATTATTGGAGATGTCTATTAGTTAAAAGGAAAAGCACTTTTAAATTTATATTCTTTTGGATCTAGAATAATCTCTGGAATATAAAAAATAGGCTAGTCTACTTCAACTTGGGAAAAAATTTAGTAGCTAAAACTGCTATTTGCGACAAAAAAATTAGTTATTCTATAAAAAACTAAGTAAATTTATAGCTAAGACAGTACGTTAATCATAATGCTGACACAAATAGTTCGTCCCATGGTTCGGACCCAGGTTCGGTTATTAGCAAACTGTCACTCAACCCGTTTAACATTAATTCATACAATTGCTAAATGGCTAGGTTTTTTGGGAGTAAAAGCAGAAGTAACCGAACTTGATGCTAGTCTAGACAAAAAAATAAGTATTTCCTTAACAGTGGAAAAACCAGAATCTTGTGAAAATCAAGATTGGCAAAAAATTGTTGATGGTGTAAAACAAGCAGAAAATCAAAATAATTCCCCAGAATTAACAACAACCGAACCTATCCAAAACATGACAACCAAACAACAAGGAAAGCTCCAAAGGTTGATAGCTTATGTTATTCAAGTAGGGGAACCAGATCGGGAAGTTAAATGGGAAGAAATATATCCAAATTTACAACAATTAGGATTAGATGAAGAGATATTGCAAGGAATTCGTTCTGCAATTAGAATACCTCAATCTATTGATTTATTAGTTGAAGAATTAGAGCCAGATGTAGCTGCTATTGCTCTACCTTTAGCCATGAATATTGCTCTTTTTGATCGACAAGTAAACTCATCCGAAGATTATGCTTTAAGTTCGTTATTACAAGTAATGAAACAACCTACGACTGTAGAGAAAAATGTACATAAAAAAACTTTTAAGCATAAACTATATTGGCTACTAACTTCAGTTATTCCTGGATATTAATTGAGGGAGTAGGGAATAGGGAATAGGGAGTAGGGAATAGGGAATAGGGACAATGCTGACTCCTCACTCCTCTATAATTCCCATTTAATCCAACAGTCCCCTACCTACACCCACCCTTACCAAAACAAAGAGGTCTAATACCATTTCTCAAAAACTTTTCTGCGCTTCCGTCAAGCAGGGGAGTAGGGGAGTAGGGACGTTGCATAAGGGCGTCTGTACGGGAGAAGGAAAAATAAGAATAATTCATATTAA
>JBCDJM010000376.1:0-6392 GCA_038747755.1 Cyanobacteria bacterium P01_H01_bin.35 | reverse complement strand
ACCTTTCTCAGGAAAATATTAAGCATAAATAGTCAATTACTTACTCCTATTGACCCCGATAATTGTTTCCTGTCTCCAGTATCGAGTCTCCTGTCTCCTATTCTTGATACTACATTTTGTCGTGCGGAATGTAGGTTATATCTTACATACGAAGAATTGCAGAAAAATATCAAAACTTATCTGCGTCAATTAGCAGCTTTTTTAGAAATTAAAGTTTCAGAAGAAGTTATAGATAAAGTAGCAACTGGCAGTACGTTAGACGAAATGAAAAAAAATGAGAAAGCTGATTGTAATTGGATGATAATTAATCAAAATGAAGCTCCACATTTAAGAAAAGGAATAGTAGGAGACTGGCGTAATTATTTTACAGATGAACAAAATCAACGTTTCAATCAGCTATATTGCCAAAAAATGTCTGGCTCTAAATTTAAAGATTATTGGGATGAATCTATTTTAGGAATTACTCTATAGCAATCCTATTTTAAGTTGTAATATTTTTAAGTTGTAATATTTTGGTGGTAGTTAGGAGTCAAGATTCAGGAGTCAAGAGTCATAATTTTCAAGGTTTTTAGCTGAAGTTAACTATTATAGAAATTGTCACAACCAATCTAGGATTGCTATAGAAGATTATTAAATAAATAGAAGTAGAAAAAATATATTTAATATGGCAGAGTAAGTCAGCGATCGATCACGAGATTCAGTACCTTAAAAACTTTTGCTCTGAGTTACACTCACCTTTATCAAATATAGAAATAAACTTTCTATAGCATTTTTATATGGGATGTGGAAACCGAGTCCTATTAAAAATGGAACAGGGAATAGTAAAGAAAGAAAAACAGCATTAAGTAGGTAGGCGTTAAAACTTGTCACTATGTAACAAAACGTAAATTATCCTCAAACTAAGTTTCTGAAGGAGTTTGGAGTTGATTTGCAAAACTTAATATAGTTAAGCTTTTTCGTGCCTACCTACTTAAATAGTAGTAAACATCAGGATTAGTGGGTACTCAATACAGCACTTTTTTCACTCGAAACAACCTCAATGTAGATTTACATCTCATTTTAAAATACTATATCATTCCCAATAAAAATCTTGATAAAGGTCATTGAAAATTCAGAATTCAGCTATCAGGAAATAATGAATAATTCCTTCTAAGGTAAGGAGCTTACTTTAGGCAGTAACTTTTAATTTTCTCTCAATTTCAAAGGATTCACTTTTTTTGAGGTAATAATTTCACTGTTTATAATTTCTATATTAGCTACTATTGTTACACCAAGTTGGACGAGTTTTATGCAGAAGCAACGAGTCAAAATAGCAGCATATCAAGTTATGAGAATACTCTCAGAAGCACAGTCAGAAGCTAAAAGGACAAAAACTTCTATCAGTGTTGAATTTAAGACACAAAATGGTATTCCTCAGTTCTCTAAACATCATCATCATGACAAACAAAACTGGAAACCATTGCTTAATGAGTTTTAGATTAAACCTAAACAAATTGATATATAGCAATCAGGAATAAGATGTGAGAAAAAACTGTAGGGGTTTGGAAACAAAAACCAAGCTAACATGGGGTTTGTCAACCAAACCCCTAGGATAAAATATTACAAATTCTCACAAATCACAACTGATTGCTATATTTCCGCAGAAATATAATAAAGTAATAACATATAATCATATAGGAGCAGTTTCTACTTCTACAACACTTCCATACACAATAAAAATAGCTGCTCCCAGTGGTAACGCCAATTTTTCTTACAGAAAATGCGTGGTTGTTTGGAGGCTTTTAGGATAGAAAAGAATAGGCTCCAGTTTCTCTGAATGTCCAACACGGAAAGGAGCAACTCCAGCAAGGGGAAAAATTATTTATTTTTGATTTAGAGCATTCAAAAAACTAGGATATTCAGCAATTAACAATTAACAATTAATAATTACCTCTCCCTGAAAGGGAGAGAATTGACTAAAAAGAAAAAAAAGAATTTTTTTCCCTTGAAAGGAGGCTTTTAACCTGAATTATTTAATTATTAATTATTCGGTAAAGTTAAAGCTGACCAACCTCCATTGCTTTCTCTTTTGGTTTTCTCTCAAAGATAAATCTTGGCTTCAACAATACTCGCAATAATAACCAAAAAGATTTTAATTCACCAGGCGTTTCTCGTCTTTGCCATTGCCCAGGGCGACAGAATAATAATTCTATTAATTGCCGTTTTTCAGATAAGTTTACTTTCTCAAACTTGACTTTGATACAAGGAAATTCTCCACTCATTTCTATATTGGTAATTTTCCCTGCCAAACAAATTTTTTCATCAATAATTTTCAATCTGACTGGCAAATTTTTTCCTACTAAATTAGATGGAATTTTCTGATTAATCTCTATCTCAGCTCCCACCTCTGATATTTGTGTAGTTACCCCCCAAAATGTCTGATTATTAATTCCCAGTTTTACCACCCTTCGCAGATTAAACCATTCAAATATATCTGGTTTAGGTACATCTATTAATATCAACAATGCCACCCCAATCATCAATAAATTATACCCATTCCAAAATAATCCCAAATTCCAACTTTTTGCCTGTTCCGTTACTGCCCAACCACCATCAATGAATTTACATAAATTGAACCATAAACTTATGCTATTAAACCCAAATAATAAAACCAAAGGCCAAGCCAAATTCCAATTAAAAAAGTAGCGATCGCTTTTAATTCCTTTCGGTGTAACTTTAAACCCTTGTGAGAATGGATTCAGTAAAGATTTAATTATTGTTACTGCCATAGGAAAAGCCAAAATCACACCATAAAAATTTGATAACATCGCCGATCTAGAACGATAATTTAGCCAAGAAAAAACTGTAAAATTCACCAAATAATAAGGTAGAAAGAAATATAAGTATTCACCAACAGTAGCTTTAATTGGAATCACATCCAAAAAATTATAAACTAATGGAATTAACAAAAAACCAAAAGTGCTAATATTAGTAAACCAATGTAATATTGCCTGTGAATATGACAATCTTTGAATAGAACCTAATCCAGAAATTGTCAGAGGATTAGAATTAATAAAAAATGCTTGTAAAGTTCCCCTTGCCCATCTTAATCTTTGAATTGCATGACTAGAAATATTTTCAGCAGCTAAACCAGCACTTAATTTTTCTTCTAAATAAACCTGACGATAACCTTTAGCTGATAAACGAATTCCTGTAAAATAATCTTCACAAATTGATTCTGTAACAAATCCTCCCACTGACTCTAAAGCTTTTCTTCTCACCACAAAAGAAGTTCCTACACAACCAACTCCATCAGAACTATCTCGAATCGGTTGAACTTGTCGGTAAAATATTTCTTCTTCTGAGGTTAAGATATTTTCTAATCCTAAATTTCTAGAAATAGGGTCGATATTATAAAATGTTTGAGGAGTTTGTACTAGGGCAATTTGTTTATTTTGGAAAAATCCTAAAGTCCGAATTAAAAAGTTTTTTGTAGGAATAAAGTCAGCATCAAAAACAACAATAAATTCACCGTTTGTTTGACTAAGGGCGTGATTTAAGTTGCCAGCTTTGGCATAAGTATTATTATCTCTAGTTAAATATTCACATCCTAACTTATCAGCTAACTTTTTAACTGCTGGTCTATTCGTATCATCCAGTAAATAGACTTTTTTGTTGGGATAATCTATAGCCTGACAACCAATAACTGTACGTTCCAAAATAAACTCTGCTTCATCATAAGTAGGAATAAAAATATCTACAGACGGCATAAAAGTTTGGTCTAAAATTTCCTGAGAAAAATAGTCTGCTTCTCCCCGACGAGGCTTGAATTTAAGCATCAAAAATAAAAGTAGAATACTACTACTTAGCGTCAAAATTTCTAGACCTAATAATCCTAGACTAAATATGCCGTTTACCGGGTCAATTAAATTTAATGTTGAGAGCGATCGCCAGGATAAATAACGAATAGTTAAACCTAATAAAATTCCCACTACTAAAATTCGCGACCAATTTTTTGGTTTAGGAGAAATTTTCATAATTCCTTGAGCAATTAAAAATAGTAAAATTGTCGGCAAAACTAAATATTTACTATTCTCTGTTGGTACTTGTACCCATATAGGCGGATTTTCTTGAAAGTAATGAATTTGAGCAAAAAATTCATCTATCTGGCCAATACGAGTAAACCAAGCAACCATAATAATTGTTAACAGTGTTACTCCTCCTATTAACAATAATGTTGCCAAACGGAATTTCATAAAAATCAGACTATTGAAGCGACTTTTGATATATTTTTTAGCGATATTTGAAGTAGTCATAGTCAGTCATCTCTAATAAGAACAAATTAAACAAATAAAATTTTATAGCCTTCAAGTTAATACATTAATAATTAATCCTGAGATTCTCCTGAGAGTTATACCAGTTTGAAAAAAGAATGCTACAAAAAAGTTGCTCTCGATATGAGATGCTTAAAAAGAATCAATACAATTCATTTTAGACAGCTATCTCTATCATTTTTATCTTTTTTTTCAATATTTATTCCTTCTTACTTCTTCCCTCTTCCTCACTTATACCATTTGTAACAAACATTGATCGCTATTGGTATTATGCTTGATTTTTTCCTATAAAATACTTATATAGCATTTCCCAAGCTAGTGAGGTACAGATATTGATAATTAAATTTTATCAATGGGAGCCGGAAAGCTAGCGCAGGTGTACCTCACGCTTAGTGAAATCTGCTATAGCGGTTTTCACAAAGATAGACTACAAAACTTCTTTCTTCTGCCTTCTACCTTTAAACCCAAATATAGCGTTTCTCAGTAAGCGTGAGGTACACTTTTATCTTTCTTGCCTGTTCCCTGTTGCCTGTTCCCTGTTGCCTAAAGCCTAGAATTTTGTACCTCACTCTTTTTGGGAATTGCTATATCTGTACTCTATATTAATGAAAATTGCTATATAAAAAATTAGGTTGCCTATTACAAATTACTGAAATAAACAACCTAATTAATATTACTTAAAGAGACAAAAGTATTAGTTAAAATTACATTTTTGCTCGAAACTCTGCCAAAACGTCTATCAAATCAGTCTGACACCCCATCGGCAATAAATCTATCAAAGGAACTTCCTTTCTTCCAGCACCTAACTTAATAGGAACACCCTGTAATATTTCCACAACCTGACCTTCAGAAGGTACTTCTTCAGTCAGAATAGAATAAAACTTTTCTGCCAAAATTAAATGTAGTTTCGCATCAGATAAATAGAGATGCCAACCAGCAATATCAATATAAACTTTATCCCCTATTTCTGCTGCTAAACTTTCAATTATTTGTGTTGTACTAGCATTAGTCATTTCAGTTATCAGTTATCAGTTGTCAGTACCTCCTACTAAAGTAGGACGCTTGAAATACTAAATTTTCTTCTTTTATTCCGTTTACAGGAGAGGTTTGAGACCTAATTTTCTAGTCATAAGAATAAATAAAACCCAAATTTTTTAGCTACATCATCACTCTAATTATCCTATGCAGAATCCTTAGTAGTAGAACCATAATCTGCAAGGACAAAAATATACACCCCATGAATCAACAATAACGACACCCAACTACCTGTTACCCAGATAGCCCAAGGCCAAGTTGCTGCTGTAAGATTACGGAAAAACCATAGACCAGAATTACTGGCCGCAAAAATAGCTACATGAATAGCAAAATTCATTCGGTCATCCAACTTCCGGAACTCTGGGTCATTACGGTCAGGTTTGCGAGGCCAACGAGGAGGCATAATACTTTAAAAAAAATTTATTACTGTTCAGTTTCTTTAAATATTGTAAAGCCAACTCGGCTATTTGGGAATTATTGTCTGCAATACTTAATTTGTGAATATTGAATAAGCATATTGCTCATCAATAGGAAAATCTTCTCCTAATGGCCGAAAATAGAATCTTGATAGACCTGCAGGAAACAAGGAAATTTAAGATTTTCCTAGCCTTCTAATTCAGCAGCAGTTACTGATAACTGATAACTGAAATTACTCTTCACTAAAAATATAATCCCCAGACTTCTAGCCACTCTTACTCAACAGACGAATTAACTCAATAGAAATAGACTTTTCCAAACCCTTCCCCATATCATACAAAGTCAAAGCAGCCACAGAAACCGCCGTCTAATCACGACGTACCCAGAGATACTAAATATAGCGGAAAAAACTAGAACGTTATAGTTTTTGAACTCTATATATATGGTCTGGGGGTAATTCCTAATAATGTAAAGGTCTCACTCAACTTGGACTTTGGACAAAAAAAAATGTGGTTAGCGTAAATATTACGCTAACCACATCGAACAATATCCCTCTGTCTCCAGTGAATTTAATCACTGAAAAATAGAAACAATTGGGAGTTGTCGCTGGCTCAAATCCCAACTTTT
>JBCDJM010000375.1:0-6405 GCA_038747755.1 Cyanobacteria bacterium P01_H01_bin.35 | reverse complement strand
GGGGAGGAAGAATTCTGTCTACATTCATAAAAAAGTGTATTGAAAAATACTCTTTTCTCGTGAAAAAGCCGATTCAAGACTTCAACATAACTTGTCTATGTTGTCAAGTTTTATGTTAAGAAAGATGTTTATAAAGCATAGTATCCAAGGGGAGGCTTTGAACCTCCTAGTTTTGGTAAAAATCAATTAGTCAACCTTAATAGTCTATCGAACCACATAGTTCATTTTCATTGCTGATAGCTGACTGCTAATAGCTGAATGCTTACTTAAATAGTTCTTTTGAACTTAATTTTTTACAGCTTTTAAGTATAGCAAGACTTTTAAAAATTAGTATAATGCCAAATCCGGTAGTATTGGTAGAGTCTGATCGTTTAGGGCAAGCTGATTTTTGATGTGGTGCTGACTTTAATTAATTAGCGATAATAAAAATATTCTTTCCTACTCCGTAAATTTTTCATTTTGCTTATTCAAATAAGACATAATATTAAATCCGCTTGCAATGGAAGTGTAAAAAGAAACCGGGTTTATGTGAGATATATATCAGTGTAGTAGGAAAATTTTTATTAACCCGGTTCCTCTACTTTATTTATACCGACACTACCAGATTTGGTATAACATAAAAGACAAAAAAATAGCCCTCCTCAAAGAAGGCTAATAAAATGAAATTCTTATTGCTATTATTATTTAGCAATCATAATACAGAGAGAACTCATAAGGATGAGGACGTAGACGCATAGGGTTAACCTCATTATCCAGCTTGTACTCAATCCAAGTTTGAATCAAATCCTCTGTAAATACCCCACCAGTAGTCAAAAACTCATGGTCTTTTTCCAAAGCTTCCAAAGCACCCTCTAGGGAACCAGGGGTAGAAGGAATCTTACTCAACTCTTCAGGACTGAGGTCATAAATATCTACATCTAAAGATGCGCCAGGGTCAATTTCATTCTTAATTCCATCAATACCAGCACAAAGCATTGCCGCAAAAGCCAGATATGGATTACAACTAGCATCAGGACAACGAAATTCTAGCCGTTTTGCTTTAGGATTAGTACCAGTTAAAGGAATACGAACAGAAGCAGAACGGTTTCCTTGGGAATAAGCCAAGTTTACTGGAGCTTCAAAACCAGGAACTAATCGCTTATAAGAATTAGTAGAAGGATTAGAGAAAGCTAATATTGCTGGAGCGTGCTTGAGGATACCACCAATATAATTAAGACCCAGTTTACTCAAGTTAGCATAACCATCACCCCAGAATAAAGGCTCTCCCCCTTTCCAGATTGATTGGTGACAGTGCATTCCAGAACCATTATCATTGAAGATAGGCTTAGGCATGAAAGTAATAGTCTTGCCATACTTTTTGCCCACATTCTTGATGACATACTTATAAATCATCAAGTTATCGGCAGCTTCGATTAATGTACCAAACTTGAAACCTAATTCATTCTGACCACCAGTAGCTACTTCATGGTGATGCTTCTCAATGGGAACCCCACACTTAGCCATTGTTAACAGCATTTCTGTCCTTATGTCTTGCATGGTATCTGTGGGAGATACTGGGAAGTAACCTTCTTTGTAGCGGGGTTTATAGGCTTTGTTACCTCCATCTTCTTCTCGACCAGAATTCCAACGACCTTCTACACTATCAACATAGTAGTATGCTTTGTTTTCTGTTTGGTCGAAACGAGCATCCTCAAACACAAAGAATTCAGCTTCAGGACCAAAGAATGCTATATCTCCAATACCTGTGCTTTTTAAATAATCGATTGCTTTTTGAGAAATAACTCTAGGGCAACGACTGTACCACTCACCAGTTCGAGGTTCTTTAATACTACAGGTAATACTTAATGTAGGTTCAGCCATAAAAGGGTCAATCCAAGCAGTAGTTGGATCGAGTACCATCATCATGTCTGACTCGTTAATATTTTTCCAACCACGAATACTGGAACCATCGAAGGCAACTCCATCTGTGAAAGAACTTTCATCAATTTGGCTTTTGTGAACTGTTAAATGTTGCCAAATACCAGGTAAGTCAATGAATTTCAAATCAATAACTTGAATGTCGTCATTATTAATCCAGTTCAACACATCTTGGGCTGTTTGTGCCATTATTAGCTCCTAAATCTTAAAATTTTGCTTTTCTTAAAAGGCTTAATAACTGCTGCTACTGTTGCATAAAACTTTAACAAAATGTCACAAACTAACACATTGATTTTGTAGTAACTTTCCATGTAAAGTTTCTATTACTTCAACCAATTGTTGAAAATAAGCAGCACGGTAAGACCGACTACAGTTAGCTCTAATAAGAATACATCTGGATAATAATAAGAATGAAAATTGTTGAGCTTTTGTATCGAATGTTACTATATTTTTATGGCCTACTCTAATGATCCTGCTATGTGTCAATTTATAGTAGGCTAATATGGAAAGTTTAAGAAATTGTTGGGAGATTGATTTTATGCGGGACAGTGTAACTAGCTTAATAGAAAATTACGATTCTAAGGGTCTTTATTTAGATCGGGATGGGGTTGATCGATTAAAGTCTTATTTTGAAACTGGTACTGCACGAGTAGAAGCTGCTACAGTAATTAATTCTCAGGCTGCTAGTTTGGTTAAACAAGCTACAGTTACTTTGTTTGCAGAACAACCAGAGTTAATCCGTCCGGGTGGAAATGCTTATACAACTCGTCGTTATGCAGCTTGTCTGCGGGATATGGATTATTATCTGCGTTATGCTACTTATGCTTTAGTAGCAGGTAATACAGACGTTTTGGATGAACGTGTGTTGCAGGGTCTTCGGGAAACTTATAATTCTTTGGGAGTACCTATTGGACCTACTGTGATAGGTATTGGTATTATGAAGGAACTGGTTAAGTCTGAGGTAGAGGCAGCAGGTATTCCAACTGGTGCTTTTTTGGCGGAACCTTTCGATCATTTAATTAGCGAGTTAGCTGAAAAGGATATTTAATTAATTAATAATTAATAATTAATAATTACCAAGCGCAAAAGTGGGATTTGGTTTTCAAATCCCTAAATTTTTTTTCATAACTCAGTAATCAGTTTAATTCTTTTGATTTTTTATTCTTTTGATTTTTTTGAGATTAATGAAGCGGATTTTAACAACTAAAAAAGATGATAGTTGTTTAATTAATAATTAGTAAGCATTCAGGTGTCAGCTATCAGCTAGCTTCCTGCGGAAGAACTGCGTTAACAGCTAAATACCTTTGGTACACAAATTGCTCTTATAGAAAGAAAAAAGTTATGTAAGTACAAATTAGCTAATTATTTATTTTTTCTTATGTTTACTTCTCCCGCAACCCATCAAATATAGCAAGATTTTTGACGGTTTAGTATAATTCCATGGTGAATGCTGACTACTAATAGCTGAATGCTTACAATAATTATTCATTAACAAGTGCCAAAATGGTATTGGGAAACCCAATCCCTACAGTTTTTTCAGAACTTAAGTAATAAGTTTAATTATTTTGATTTTTTTTGAGATTAATGAAGCATATTTTAACAACTAAAAAAGCTGTTAATGCACTTCCGATATAGGAGGCTAGTACCGCTACGCGGAAGTCAGAATTCAGAAGTCAACCCACCCCTAACCCCTCCCAGGAGGGGAAGTTAAAAGTTTTGATTGGTAAGGCTTTGAGTATTTTGTCACTGGTCACTTATTTCCGCCATCCTGCACTAGTTGTTTGCGGAGTATTCCTGAACGGAAATGCTAAAAGCTGATAGGTATTTAATAATTAAAATTTGTGGCTAAACAAAGATTAGATGTTTTATTGGTAGAACGAAATTTATGCACTTCTCGACAAAAAGCTCAGGTTTTAATTAGAGCAGGAGAAGTAATGGTAAATCAACAAATAATTGATAAACCTGGAACTGAAGTTGACTCTGAAGCAGATATTAAAGTTAAACAAAAATCTTTATATGTTTCTAGGGGAGGTTATAAACTTGCTAAAGCATTGGAATATTTTTATATTCCTATTTCTGACAGAATATGTCTTGATGGTGGCATATCTACGGGAGGATTTACAGATTGTTTATTACAAGCAGGTGCTAAATTAATTTATGGTATTGATGTTGGTTACGGACAGGTTGACTGGAAGTTGCGTAACGACTCTAGAGTAATTTTGAAAGAGAGAACTAATATACGTTATTTAACTCCTGAAAAATTATATGGTGACTCAAAAATATTAGATTATGAATCACAAGAAAATGCAAAAAAAATATATCCGAGTTTGGCTGTAGTTGATGTTTCTTTTATTTCTCTGACTAAAATATTAGCTGCTTTATGGCAATTACTTATTCCACCTCGTGAAACAATTTTATTAGTAAAACCTCAGTTTGAAGTAGGAAAAGAACGAGTAGGAAAAAAAGGTGTAGTTCGTTCTTCGAGTGACCAAGCTGAGGCAATTTTTCAGGTATGTAGTAGTGCTAATAATTTAGGATGGAAATATGCCGGTTTAACTTGGTCTCCCATACAAGGTCCGGCTGGTAATATAGAATATTTATTATGGTTAAATCTGGAAAGTGAACTTTTATTTGAGAAGTCGGCGATCGCTCACATCACCAAACTAGCTCAACAAGAATTTAATCATAGTTCATAGTTCTTCAATAATTAATAATTAATAATTACCTCTTTTATAATAGAAGGATTGCCTAAAAGGAATTTTTTTCTTCTCAAGGGGAGATTGGATATAGAGTTTCATCTGTCACTGACATGAAAAGCGGAGTGGCTCTGGAAGACTTCGACACTTCGCCATCCCATCCTCACAGAATGCTCCTCAAACGACCGCTTTTTTCTCCATGAATCGAGAGGCTTGATACCTTAATTTTTCGGTCATTAAAATTTAACTTTTTAAATTGACATACTGTCTACTAAATTCTTACTATCTAGTGTTAAATAGAAAAGGTTAGTTAATGTCTAGTATTGTTAAGGTAAAAATCACATTTAGAATCATATATCCTAGGAGATATAGTCATTTAAAATAAGGATGAAACCATTTTTTTGCTGAAACCCTTTTAAGGAAAGAAACACTTATACCAATTACCAAAAGTAATCCTATACTTCAACAGTTAAGTAGTTAGTAAGATTCACAGTCTTTTTTTGACAATTATTAATTAGTTAGTATCAATTACCACAGATTTTATTCTCCCCACACCTCCCATACTCCCCACAGTTCCCCACCCAATCAAATATAGCAAGCTTTTTGATAAATGGTATTATCCCAGTCTTATTCAGAATTACTATAGTATTTAATTTGAATAAGTGCTACAGTGAAATGAAAAAAGTAATTTATATGAATTATGAATGCTATTAGAGAAAATATCAGTATTGAAAAATCTCAAAATTATAGGCTTGGTAAAGAAATTTTTCCAGGCTGTAGTCTTGTGAATTTAAGTCCAAAACAGGCAGAAGAATTAAAGCAAAATCTTTGGGAAAATGGTATTATTTTCATTCGCAACCAAAATCTCACGGCATCTCAATTCACAGAATTTGCCAGACAGACATTTAGAGATTCAAGCCTTGGTCATCGTCGCCCAAAATCTTTAGACCCTGAAATTCCTGCATATTTACAAAGTTCGGGGTGTGGTATTTTAGGGAACCCTAAAGGATTATCTCAGGATGTAGTAGGGAAAATTGCTTGGCAATGGCATCACGATAAAGACCTTCTCCCAAGAACTGATGGGTTAGGAATGAATACTCCTTATGTTGTTATGCTATATGGTGTAACTATTCCCCCAGAAGGCATTGACGGACAGTGCCATACTACTGATTTTCTAGATATGATAGAAGCTTATAATAACTTTGAATCTGAAGATCAGCAAAAATTAGAACAGCTTTCGATGTATCATCTTTCTCCTGTATTTTCAAATCCAGGGGTAGAGATTCCTCGAAAGTTGCATCCTCTCGTATCTACTCATCAAATAACTAAACGTAAAGGGTTATATTTGGGTTCAGATTCTTCTATTCTTCAAGAATTGGAGGAACAACCCGATCTAGCGAAGCAATATTGGTTAGACTTGTTTGAGAAAGTTCTGAATTGTACACCTGTTTACCGTCATGTTTGGCAACCAGGGGATATTCTTTTTTGGGATAATTCTCAAGTTATGCACACTGGAAAACCTTACGATGCTACTAAGTATAAACGCATTGCTTTGCGTGTTGGTGTTGTGAATAATCGTGATAACTATAACTGCTAAATTGACAATAAATTTTAGATATCCTTAGTTCATAAAGTCAATCTCTTCCTGGAAGTTATATCATGTCCGGATGATTAGTGATAATTAAGCAATCCTTGTTTTCGGCCACCAGTGAAAACAGGTTAACCCCTGAACAAATTCCTGCTGTTCCATAATTTTCTGACATCGGTAGACCAGTAGACTTTCTAATTCATC
>JBCDJM010000374.1:0-6424 GCA_038747755.1 Cyanobacteria bacterium P01_H01_bin.35 | reverse complement strand
TTGACCTTTCTCAGGAAAATATTAAGCATAAATAGTCAATTACTTACTCCTATTGACCCCGATAATTGTTTCCTGTCTCCAGTATCGAGTCTCCTGTCTCCTATTCTTGATACTACATTTTGTCGTGCGGAATGTAGGATAAAACGTTTGCGGAGCATTCCGTAGGAAAGTTGTGCGTAGCTAATGGCCATTAGCCCCTACTGACTTCTAATACCACTTTGAAAAAAGAATGCTACAAAAAGTTAGAGATAAATCAGATTTCTCTTTGTTCCCTACTCCCTAATGGACTGAGACATCTAAAATGGGGCGGGTTTATCTAAATCAAATGTGAAAACTCATTAATTTAAGGGGGAAACCCGCCCCTACTATTGCAATATTTTAGACGTATCGCGCCACTATTCCTTCACCCTTAGAATTTCAGCATTTAAACCATTATTCTGCAAAGTTCTTAATAGTTGATCGGCTTCAAGACGACTCCGAAAAGCTCCTGCTTGCATTACAGAATTACCATTAATATTAGTAGAAAAAGCATCTGGTACGAGCGATCGCAACTTATAGCGTTGAGAACGGTTGTTTACATTTACAACTACTCGATAACGTAAACCCAAAGCTGCTGCACGACTGCGAGAATTAGACCTTAAAGATAGTCTAGACCAAGGATTAGGATTAGAATTTTGATTTCTACCAATACCGGGTGGTACATAACCTCCACGACCAAGGGGAATATTTGTTGTCGGAACAGGTAGTAAACCAGGAGAAGCAACTGGTGTGTTACCTCGAAAAGTTGGGGTAGTATTTCTAGGGGGTAAGTTTCGCAACCTTTCTAAAGTGCTTCTCCCTGACTCTGGTGGGGATACTGGTATTTCAATTGTTTGTGTATTCTGATAATTAGGATTAGTTTGTAGTAGTCTTTGTAAATTTCCTTGACTACTTGTGGTGTTGTAGGAATTTCCCCTAGATCCTCTCTGGTTTTCTGGAGGTGGTACAGGGATCATAATCATTTCTGTCTTTGAATTTTGCGGTCTCGATCGGGGAATAATACTACTAGATGTGTTCCGCTCTCTTGATTTTTCTGCTGAGGGAGAAAAATTTGATTCTTTTGTCTTTGTCTGAGCATTTTCCTGAGTAGATGCAACTTCTACAATTACTTCCTCCTGGTCAAACTCCCTTTTTGCCTGACTTACAGTTGGGGTAGTTGGAATATTTCTCAGCGGAGCAACTCTTGGGGGAGGAGGAATTTTTCCTGCAATGTCAATACTGCCATAATTACGACCGCCTCCTAAAGAATTTCCAAAAGCAGGAATAGTTTTACCTTTTACTATAGAATAAATATCATACCGACCATTATTCTGAATAGTATTACGACCGGGTTCTTTAGAGTTACCCAAATCTGGTAATGATTGAGCGATCGCTGCTACTCCATCTTGTCTATTACTATCTATATAATTACCCCGCAAAATTGGCCGTGCATTACCTTGAACGATAATCCCATTTTGATTTTCAATTAGACGATTTCCTATGATTTTTGGAGCAGCATTATCAGAAATTTTAATTCCCACACCTGTATTTTGAAACAAATTATCTCTAATTTCTGGTTGAGAATTATCAGAAATTGTTATGCCATTTCTGCCGTTGTTATAGAAACTATTTTCCTGAATAATTCCTATATTACTACCCACTATAGAGATTCCACTTAGACGATTACCAGTGAAAGTATTTTTATTAATAACAAATCCACTAGATTCTATCCATAAACCATAACCTTGAAGATTAGGATTTGTGATTGTTACACCATTTAAAGTAGAGTTATTAGCAGCTACGATTGTAAGATTTTTTTGTTTTAAAGTCGGACTATTAAAATTACCGCCACCTTGAATTAAAACATTTTTACCATTATTGAAAGAGTTACCTTTTATTGTAATTTTTGGCTGTAAAATCAAAGGAAAAATTTCACCTGTTTGTCTACTATAAGTTCCAGGAGCAAGTAAAATTGTTGTATTGGGTTGAGCGATTTTCAGAGCATAAGTAATAGTTTTCAAAGGAGCAGTTTTAGTACCATCTCCAAAGTCTTTACCAATGGCTGAACTAACATAAAGCACATTCATCTGAGAATTAACTTGAGTCTCTGGGGATTGGGCAACTTCTTGTACTAATGGTACTGCCAGACTTGTAGAAGTAAATAACCCCAGTAGTGCTGTAGCTAAAAGAGGTGATAAACAGTTGGTTTTCTGAAGTAAATTTGCTTGATTATTTTTCTGCGAAAAAAGGATAAATATTGGTTTCACGGCCTTCATCCTAGAAAATTGTGACAGATTATTAAATTATTATATTTTTTTAAGTATCTCTTATGATGGGGTGTTTTGAACAGTTATAAATAATTAGGGAGGAGTCATTTCAGTGATCAGTTATCAGTTAACAGTTAACAGTACCTCTGGCTAAACCCAGAGGCTTGACATAAGGAATATTCTCTTTTTTTATCCCCTTAAAAGGGGAGGCTTGAGACCTTTTTTTTTGGTCAGGAGTCGTAGAGGTGATTTCCGTTCCGGAATACTTTCCTTCGGAATGCTCTGCAAAGGTAAACGCGTAATTAGGAGCATTCCGTAGGAAATCACCCGTACAGGACTCAGGAGAAGGAGGAAAAGTTTTTTCCCGTAAGCTGAACTGAGTTATATCGCTAATGTAAGGCACTATTATCTAAGTCTTAATTATCTAGCAAAATGTATTTTTAGAGATATAAATGGAACTTTGCAATTACCCGAAATTATTCACTCTTATAACCCATTTTGCTCTTAAGAAATTCTACGACTGCCTGGTTGTCGATACTATTGAGGGGAGTTTAACCGAAAAATTTTGGTAGTTACGTCTTCTCTTTTAAGAGGATAAAAAAAAGAAGATTCCGTATTTCAAGCCTCTTGTAAAAGCCACGAGTTACTGATAACTGATAACTGATAACTGAAATGACTTTTGCCTTGCGCATAGCGCTATACCCGAAATTATTTACTCTTCTCACTCATTTTGCTTTTAATAAACTCTACGACTGCCTGGTTATCAATACTATTTAGGGGAGTTTCACCATAATTATTTTTAGAATTTACATCTGCCCCATGAGAAATTAACAAAGCAGCTACTTTCTGGTTATTTACTTTATGTAATGGAGTTTCACCATAATTATTTTTAGCATTAATATCTGCTCCATTCGCGATTAAAATTGTAGCGATATCTTGATTATCTCTAGCATAATGTAAAGGAGTTTCACCATAATTATCTCTAGCATTAACATCTGCTCCATCCGCAATTAAAATTACAGTTAATTTAGTCAAATTCGCGTAATGTAATGGGGTACTACCGTCAGAATCTTTAGCATTTACTTTTGTCAATTTTAGATTTGCCCCCTGAGTAAATAGCAGTTTTGCGACAGATTTAGATGTAGTAAAAATTGGAGTAAATCCCCATTTATTTTTAGCGTTAATATCAGCTCCATTAGCAATTAATAATTGAGCAACTTTTGGATTTTCTGTTTGATGTAGGCTAGTATTGCCTTCTTTGTTTTTAGCATTAACATTAGCACCATTAGCAATTAATAACTGAGTTATTTCCTGATTATCTTTTCCATAATGTAGAGCTGTATTTCCATCTTCATCTTGAATATTTATATTCGCACCATTAGTAATTAGTAGGTCAATCAAATTTTTGTTTCCCAGGGCTACAGCTTCATGTAGCAAACTATATTTACCAGAATTTAAACTAACATCTGAATCAGCAAACTTGGCTCCACTACTAATCATTAATTTTGCCATTTCTTGACTTCGCACATAATCTAACGGAGTTTGATTATTATTATCTTTAGCATTAACATTGGCTCCACGACCGATTAATAATTCTGCTGCTGATTGACTATCGTTAGTTACTAGATAATGTAGAGGAGTTTTGCCTTTTTTATCTTGAGCATTTATATCTGCTCCATGAGTAATTAATATTTCAGCTACTCCTCGCCGACGAGCATTATGTAGAGGAGTAATACCTTGATTATTTTTAGCATTAATATCTGCTCCTTTATTAATAAGTAAAGCAGTTATTTCCTGGCTTTTACCTGCATAATGTAGTGGAGTATTATCATTATTGTTTTTGGCATTAACCTGAGCGCCATTAGCAATTAGTATATCTATTACTTCAGATTCATTATCTTGAATAGCATTATGTAATTGTGTATTTCCTTTTGCATCTGTGGAATTAATACCTTGACTAAATCCTAAGAATATTTCTCTTACCTGATAAAGCAGTAAATTATCAGTTAAATAATTGAGTGTACCGCCAATAACAACGACAGCAAGACTTATTCCTAATAATACTTTTTTCCGTTGAAATTCCATTAATTGATTTTTATTGTCATAGATTGATTTTTTGACCTGAATGGATTTTTTAATCATCGAAATTATCAGAAAACAAATAGTGTACTTTATTACTTTAAGGTAGTAATCCTAAACCAGAGAATGACATAAAGAATGTTAGACCCTTTCATGGAAGTTAAAATTCAAAAGTCATCCATTAAGATTTTATAGGCTCAAAATTTTAAACCTACTACCTAAAATTTATTTGTAGGAAACATTTATTAATTAGGTACTAATCAAAATTTTATTACCACTGAAGCGGGATGGTATAAACAATTAATCTAACAAAAATTTATAGCCTAAAAGTCAGAATTTTCTATTAATATAGCCTAATCAGGACTTACGCTGAGGTACTATATTATAGACTCAAAAAACTATAGCGCTATAGTTTTGAAGACTATATATATGGTCTTTGCGTAAGTCCTACTAATTATACTTTAGGGTTTGCCCGGGGGTCATCATACTAACTAAAATATTTCAGAAATTTAACTATTATTAGGAGATTGTTTGTCAAGGAAATTTAAAAAACGGGATAGGTACAGTTCATTAATTGATAACAGCGCCTGATCTAGTTATAGTGTTTCAGGGAAAAAACATGAGTGAAATTTGAATTGCTTAAAATATAAATTATACAGTAATTTAAGCTCATTATTTTACATTATCAGTTACCAACTATTTGTGATATTTTTCAAGTGAATTACTATTAGTGAACCGAATTGCTGAGATTAACTCCGAATTACTCTGGGTTAACGACTACTCTCTAATTTCTAGATTGCAGGCAACATTATAGTATAAAAAAATCTATATTAATAGCAAAATTTCTCTTAGTCTGCCCCTCAGATATTTGAAAGGGCAAGATTCAAGATTATAGTTATCTTGATAAACACAAACTAGGATTAAAATTTATAGGATAATTTTTATGGGCGATAAATATAATTGGGATAAGAATGTACAACCTGCCGTTCGTCGAATTCTAGATGCCAACTTAGACAGGGCACGGGAAGGATTGAGAATTATTGAAGAATGGTGTCGCTTTGGCCTCAATAGTATTAATTTGGCCAATGAGTGTAAACAATTACGTCAAGAGATTGGGAGTTGGCATGGCACAGAACTAAGAATGTCCCGCAATACCCCCGGCGATCCTGGTACAGAATTGACTCATCCACACGAAGAACACCGCTCAGATGTTCAACAACTTCTGCAAGTTAACTTCTGTCGTTTAGAAGAAGCACTCAGAGTTCTAGAAGAATATGGAAAAATCTATAATTCTCAGATGGCTTCTGCTTGTAAACAAATACGTTACCGAGTTTATACTATCGAAAGTGGGCTTCTCGCCTATCAAAGAAATCAACAACTACAAAACTCTTACTTGTACCTTGTCACTTCACCTCAAGATAAATTAACCGATATAGTAGAAGCTGCTCTTCAGGGGGGATTAACTCTTGTCCAATACCGAAATAAAACGGCAGATGACATTACAAGATTGACAGAAGCTAAAGAACTTTGTCAAATTTGTCGTCGCTACGGCGCTCTATTTATCGTAAATGATCGAGTAGACTTAGCGATCGCTGTTGATGCAGATGGAGTTCATCTAGGACAAGATGATATACCGATTAATCTTGCTAGACAATTGCTTGGCCCTCAGAAGCTGATAGGGCGTTCTACTACAAACCCTGAAGAGATGAGAAGGGCAATTCAGGAAGAAGCAGATTATATTGGGGTAGGACCAGTATATGAAACTCCTACTAAATCAGACAAAGCAGCAGCAGGTTTAGAATATGTTAGTTATGCTGTGAATAATTGCCCTATTCCTTGGTTCGCTATTGGTGGAATTGATATGCAAAATTGTGATGAAGTTCTATCTTCTGGTGCAGAGCGTGTATCTGTAGTTAGGGCAATTATGCAGGCAGAGCAACCTACTTTGGTAACTCAATATTTTCTGTCTCAAATAAATCGTTATCAAGCTCTACGTTCTCATAATATTTTACCGGAAAAAGTCTAGGCTACTAAATAATTAATAATTAATAATTAATAAT